>CAJOFW010000190.1:0-2276 GCA_905234005.1 uncultured Oscillospiraceae bacterium | reverse complement strand
GGTGTTGCCTTAAAAGCTTCTCTTCGTCACCGGGCGCGAAACCTTGGAAACGCTGCCGTTTCGATGCGAATATAAAGTTCTTTTTGATACTTTTTCTTTGGGGAAAAAGTATCAATCCTCCGTCAGGAGCTGGATGATGCGGGTGGTGATGCTCTCGGCGTTTTTGCGGAATCTCGCGCCGATCTCGTCCGCCGATTCGGCGCTCGGGGCGGCGATGCGGACGGTGATGATCTCCCCGCTGCCGTCGGACATACGCAGCCGCGCAAAGCACGCGCCGTCGGGTTCGGTCTCGGTCTCCGTCTCGATCATGGCGCTTCGGCGCATGGCCGCCGCGACGGGGGCCGTCAGCTTGTCCGCCCGCGTCCGAACCGAGTAGGGCAGGCTCGAGCCGACGGTCTGCACGCTCTGGCGGCCCAGCTCCGTGATCTCGTAGCGGTTGTTGTCGTATGTGATATGGCCGCTCGTCTCGAGGTCGGCGAGGCAGTCGTTGTACTCGAACCACGAGAAGCCGCCGTCGAACATCACAAGCTCGACAAGCTCGTCCTCGTGCACGGGGCCGGGCAGCTTCTCGAGCACGTACAAAATCAGGATTTTGATATCCAGCTTCTCGTGAATGAAGCCGTAAAACCTCGGACTCATAGGATCCCCTCATCAAAAGTCGTCTGTCACTTCGGGACGCCGCGCCGAAAGCGAACGCCGGCCGCACGAAACGCGTATGTCCTCCGGAGAAGACATATTCAAGCCGTCACAGGCATTATACGTTCTCCACCGTCCCCTGTCAAGCGGCGCAAAAACCGCGCCGGCGGCCGGTTTTGCGGTCTTTCGCAATCCATACCGCTTAAAATGGTTGACATTCAGGCCGCGCGGTTATAACATTGGTGGGAGTTTTGTATCCCATGTGTAACCCCCGGGCAGCGTCAAAGGAGGTCGTCCGATATGCGGCGCGTGATAATCTATATCGCGGCTGTGCTGGTATTGATACTCGGTTTTTGGGGCGTTCACCGCCTTGACAATACAGAGCTGACAAAGCAGTCCCGGCTCCTCGTCACCCCGGAGCCGGCGTCCCCGGCGGTCGAATCGCCCGCGGAGCCGACGCCGGAGCCGACGGCCACGCCCACGCCGACGCCGGAGCCGACGGTCGAGCCGTTCACGACGCCGGAGCCGGCGGCGCTCAAGGCGGATATCAACCCCCTCACCGGCGCGCCCGCCGGGAAGGATTACAGCCTGCGCCGGCCCTACGCCGTCATGATCAACAACATCGCCGTCGCCCAGCCGCAGGTGGGCGTCGCCGGGGCCGATATGATCTGGGAGCTGATGGACGAGGGCGGCATCACCCGCATGGAGGCGCTTTACATGGATCCCGCCGATATCCCGAGCATCGGCAGCATCCGTTCCGCCCGCATCTACAACGTGTCCGTGGCCCGCGCCTACGACGCGATCCTCGTTCACGCCGGCGGCTCCGACGAGGCGCTCAGCGCCATCGACGCCTTCGGCGTCAGCGATATATGCTCCGTTCGGGGCCGGTACGTAAGCGGCACGTTCTACCGCGACAAAAGCCGCCAGACGTACGGCGTCGAGCACAGCCTGTTTGCCGTCGGCAAGGGCATTGTCCGCTCGGCGGAATCGCTCGGCTGCAGCGCCACCCACCCGGACGGCTACGCCACGCTGTACGGCATGACGTTCAGCGACACGGCCCAGACGCAGTGTACGCTGCCCGCCGAGACGGTCGCCGTCACCTACGCCGGCGGCAAGACGACCGATTTCATCTACGACAGCGACGTCGGCCTGTACGCGGTCGCCCAGTTCGGCGACGTGTACGCGGACAGCGGCGAGACGCCCGTCCTGTTTCGGAACGTCCTCATCCTCAAGGCGTGGACGGCGCTGCAGGAGGACGGCCTGCACCTCTCGATCCGGCTCGTCGGCAGCGGGGACGGCTACTTCTGCTGCGGCGGCGCGTATACCCCCATCCGCTGGTACCGCGCCGACGAGGACGAGCCGTTCTTTTTCACGACAGAGACCGGCGAGCCTCTCGCGCTCGGCACAGGCCGCACGTTCGTCGCCGTCCAGCAGATCGGCGGCTTCACGGGCACGACGGCTTTCTACGGCGGATGACCGCGCCGCAGATTTTTTACGATTTTGCGAAATTTTCACTTGACAATCTGCTTCGATTGCGGTATAGTATTTTTTGCTTGAAGCAGACGGACGATTGGCGCAGCTGGTAGCGCATCCGCTTGACGTGCGGGAGGTCACAAGTTCGAGTCTTGTATCGTCCACCA
>CAJOFW010000189.1:3738-6846 GCA_905234005.1 uncultured Oscillospiraceae bacterium | reverse complement strand
CAGGCTCGCCTTGTGGTATTTTTGCCGAAAAGCGCGGTTTCCGGCAAAAATGAATTTGAATCCAGACGCCTTCCGGCGCAAACTTATACTGTTCTCAAATTAAAAGCTCCGTTTCGTTACCGGGCGCAAAGCCTTGGAATTGCTGCCTTTTCGAGCGAGTATAAAGTTCTTTTTGATACTTTTTCTTTCAAGAAAAAGTATTAAGCGAGGCAACAGGGGATCTGAATAGTTACCTTTCTCCTGCAAGAAAAAACCGTATAAAAACGCAGACAGGCAGGCGTTCCGTTCGGAACGCCTGTCTGTCGGTTATCGGTCGGTGGTTATCGGCTGTGCGGTCATTCCTCGATGAAGAGGTGCGCCAGCATGGTGCGCAGGTGCTGCTCGCCGTAGAGCGTCTCGCCGTGGTAGCCGCCGATGCGGGAGCTGATGAGCTGGTGCTGGCTCTGCGCGCCGCCGATCGTGACGCACCAGTGGCCCGTGGTGAAGATCTCGTCGAGAATCCGCGCCGCGGCCTCCTGCTCGGCCACGGTCTGGGCGTTCGTGTACGCCTCCATCGCCGCGTCGAACTCCGGCTCGTCGTAGAAGTAGCCCGAGGACAGACCGCCGTTCGCGACCATCATGCGCACGAGCATGAACTGCTCGAAGCCGCCGGCGTAGCAGTTGTACTGCTGCGGGTCGGTGTCGTCCGCCGCGATCATGCCCTGCGCCATGACGCCGGCGACGCTGTAGCTGACATCCACGCCGATGGCCTTCCAGTAGGACTGCACGAGCACGTAGAGATCCTGATCCTGCAGCTCGTCGAGCACGACGTCGAACGCGAAGCCGTCCGCGTAGCCGGCCTCGGCCAGAAGCTCACGGGCGTAGTCGGGGTCGTAGGTCGTCCAGGAGGCGAGGGTCTCCTCGTCCATATCCCACTGGTAGCCGGACAGGGAATCGCTCCACAGACCGGTGAAGAGCTGCTCGCCCTCGATGCCGAGATAGGCGTCGATCGCGTCGCCGTCCAGCGCGTACTGGAGGGCGAGACGGACGTTCTTGTCGGCCCAGGGCTGGTCGGCCTGATCGAGCTTGAAGCCGATGCCGGCGGGGCTGGAGCCGGCGTAGACCGTCTCGACGTAGGCGGATTCGTCAAGGGACGCCTTGACGAGGGCGAGCTGGGTGGAGTTCAGGACGTTGTTCGACTTGTCGCCGACCCAGTCGAGGTTGCCGGCGATGAACTGCGCCGCGATCTGATCGGCGTCGGAGATGTACTGCAGCGTGACGCGGTCGAGGTACGGGAGCTGTACGCCGTTTTCATCGGTCATGTAGTAGTCGGGGTTCGCGTCGAAGACCATGTAGGAGTCCTTGACGTACTCGACGAGCACCCACGGGCCGGTGCCGCAGACGTAGTCGACGTTCGTCTGCTGGTCGGCGGTCAGCTCGTCCCACTCGGGGCCGACGATGTTGATCGGGTTCGTGAGGAAGGTCGTGAGGGCGATGTCGTTGCGGTAGCCCTCGGCGAAGTGGAAGGTGACCGTGCCGGCCTCGTCGTCGGCCTCGATCACGGCGCCGGAGGCGGCGGGGGCTTCGGCGGCTTCGCCGGACGCCTCGGCGGACGCCTCGTCGGACGCGTCGCCGTCGGCCTCGGCGGAGGCCTCGCCGGAGGCGGAGGCGGATACGCCGGTGAGCATGCTCAGGGTGCTGACCCAGTCGATCTCGCTCTCGGCCATGGGTACGCCGTCAAGGCCGAGCAGGCGGTCGTAGCTGTACGCCACGTCGGACGCGGTGAGCGCGCGGCCCGAATAGCCGACCTGCTTGCCGGACTGGAACGTGACGCCGTCACGCAGGGTCACGACGAGGGTGCCGGTGCTCTCGTCCCAGTCATAGCTCTCGGCGAGCTGGCCGGTGACGCTCTCGGCGTTCAGGTAGAAGGACGAGAAGTCGTTGACCTCGGAGCCGTAATCCATCGCGAAGAGGGATTCGTACATCATGAGGTAGCAGTAGTCGTTCGAGTTCGCGGGGTCGAATGTGTTGTAGAACTTCGGGTAGTAGAAGGTGACCTCGTTGTCCCCGGCGGGGGCGGCGTCGTCAGCGGGAGCGGCGGCGGCGGTCTCGTCGTTCGTCGCGGCGGTGCTGTCGCCGCCGGAGCCGCTGCCGCAGGCCGTCAGCGCGAACACCATCGCGAGCGCGCACAGGAGCGCAAGGATGCGTTTCGTCATTCTGTGTTCCTCCGTAAATAAAATGATATTTTGATTATATCGCAGCCGCGCCGGCGGGTCAAGGAGATGTTACAAATATATTACGCCAGTGTATTACGTTCCGGCGCAGCCAGAGAAAAACCCTCCCGTCGGAACGGGAGGGTTTTTGCCGGACGCTGCGCGATCAGTCCGCCGCGACGCCGGAGAGGTCGGGGATGACGTACTGCCCGCCGGCGGCGATGAACTCCTCGAGGGTCATCGGGATCTCGCCCCACATGCCCTCGAAGCCGATGACCATCGGGAAGTCGTAGTAGTTGCCCGCGTCGATGACGGCGTAGAACTCCTCCTCCACGCCGGCGTTCGCGCCGACGGAGGCGACGAATTCCTTCAGGTACGCCTTGTACGCGGCCTCGTCAACCTCGCCGGACGGCTCGCCCGAAGCGTCGTCGGACGCCTCGCCGGACGGCTCGCCCGAAGCGTCGTCGGACGCCTCGCCGGACGCGCCGAGCGTGCCCTCGGCGGGGGAGCCGGCGGCGACCCAGTCCTCGTACTCCATGCAGCCGAGGACGGCGAAGAACACGCCGAGATCCTCGACGGCCAGAAGCGCGTCCATGTCGTCGCAGGCGAGAATCAGGGCGCTCATGTCGGCGGCGTCCTCCTCGGTCGGCGCGCCGGCGACGGCGTAGCTGATGACGTACTGCTGGTAGTCGGCCCAGTCGTCCGCCGCCGCGAACGCGGCGCAGCCGAGACTCAGGAGCATGGCGGCGGCCAGCGCCAGGGAGAGAAGCTTTTTCGTGGTTTTCATTTCGGGTTCCTCCTATGGTAATTTTTATTGTTTGCCGATTGTAAAAGTCCGAAAAGCCTTGAAAACAAGGCGATTCAGCGATTGGTAACTACTGATTTTTCTCCGCTTTTCTGCTATAATTGAAGTGAC
>CAJOFW010000189.1:0-3677 GCA_905234005.1 uncultured Oscillospiraceae bacterium | reverse complement strand
CAACGCAGTGTCCGAGTCCATGGAGCAAAAGAA
Organism: uncultured Oscillospiraceae bacterium; assembly: GCA_905234005.1. GTDB lineage: Bacteria > Bacillota > Clostridia > Oscillospirales > Oscillospiraceae > CAJOIG01. The sequence continues at coordinate 3,644 of CAJOFW010000189.1, read as the reverse complement.
ACCGGAGCTTCTTTCGCTTCTGGATGAACACATTGACTTTGACAGCCTCATACCCGCTAAATTCATAAGTTATTCATCGACATAGCCAAGCTCGATATACAGTTGATAATACTCGTCATACAGCCCGCAGCAAGCATCCATTCCCATGTTGGTGCTGAAAGCCTTCTGAATGACAAGTTCCCAGCTTCCGTATTTCTCATACAATTCATCCGGAGTAGGGCCATCCTCGTGTCCGTATGTATCCAGGTTGCTCTGCTTCAGCTTTTCGAGTTCCTCCGGATCATCCTGACACGCCTCCAGACGCAGGCGGTTTCTTTCGGTGGAAACGGCTCTTGCCATTTCTTCAATTGACGCGCCTTCCGCACGCATTTCATAAAGAATGTCCATCATAGTGCTCAAAGACTCGTGATACGCTCTGCGCTCTTCCTGTGCTCCGGCAACAACCTCAGGGTCAGTCCAGTCATATTCAGCATAAGCCCCGAGGCGTGTCGATTCGGGATCCGGGGAGAAACCGTAAACCGCGTCAGCATTTTCGACGATATCCTTCATTGCTTCCGGGTTTTCTCTCGGATCATGCTCATACGAGAAGAGCTCCTGCTGTGCTCCGACCCACTCGAACACCATGTCGACCCCGTACTCGGACTGATCCTCGTGCCAGGTAAAGGTTCCGTCGTCATGGAAGGCGATGGTGCCGGTGCCGTCCGCATACACCTCCTCCGCGCTCTCCTCACCGCTGTCGTTCACGGTGATGACGGACTTGCTGCAGCCCTCATACGCGATGGTCAGCGTGTCGGTATCCAGACGGCCGGCGATGATCCAGCGGGCAAACTCCCAGGCGCTGCCGCCCCATTCGATGGTGATCCACGCCTCGTCAGCCCCGAAGCACTCGACCAGAGCGTGGGCGCGATCGCTCTGATAGCTGCCGACGAAGTTCATCACGGGGTTCTGCCAGCCGGGGTCTTCCTCAAACACGGCGATATATTCGGCGCTCTCGTCCAGCAGCACGGTGATGACCGGTTCGGCGGAGAAGTCCTCGCCGTTCTTTGTCCATTTTACGAATATGCTGCCTGCCTCAGGCGCGGCGGCAAAGGTATAGGTCGCAGGATCGCCCAGATTGACCTGCGCGGACTGATAAGGCCACTCGGGGTCAAGCTCCGGCACGGTCTCGCCCTCTTCATAGCCAATCATACCAAAGCCTTCTGTGCCTATTGTCACAAAAATGCTGGCCGTCATATCGCCCATGGAGGTGAAACGGTACGTCTCTCCACCCTCTACCGCGAGAAGGAGGCCGTCTTCGCCGTCTTCGGAAACCGTGACTGTGATGGCGTCCCTGCTGCCGGAGGAGAGGAGAGAACCGCGCAGGGCGCTTCCGTCCTGCGGAAGGGTACCGCCCCAGGAATCCTCGATCAGATCCTCGCCCAGCATGCAGCCGACATACCAGCCGGGCTCGTCAATATCCTCCATCCAGGTAACAGAGAGCATATTCTCATTCTCATCCCGGAAATAGCCCTGCCGGGTCCATTCAAACGACGCCTGCTCCGCTTCAGACGGGACTGCGGTCTGCTGCCCGGCGCTGTCTGCCGGCTTTTCCGTACCGCAGGCCGCGATCGCAAGCAGCATGATTGCGCACAGAATAAAACAAATGATTTTCTTCATTGTTCCATTGTCCTCCCTTTTTTTGTATGCTTCCTGTATTATACACGATTCATTGCTTTAGCGCAATAGATGAAGGGCGTGTTATCGGATTAACGAAGCCGGTCAGACGCCCTCGACGTCGACGCGTTCGGTCAGGGCGGCGATGTCGCGGCCGAGGAAGGCGCGGGCGACGGCGGTGAAGCCGTCGGCGCTGCCGCTGCAGCAGAACCGCTCCGACCGCGCCGCGCCGGGGGCGGCGAGGCCGTCCCGTTCGGCGAGGCGGGCCAGAACCTCCCCGACGCAGGCCGCGCCCGAGTCCACAAGGGCGGCGGGACGGCCCAGCACGTCGAGTACGGCGTCCGAGATGAGCGGATAGTGCGTGCACGCGAGCACGACCGTGTCGGCCCCCGCCGCCGCGACCGGGGCGAGGTATTCACGCAGCGCCGCCGTCAGCGCCGGGTCGCCGCGGTCGATGTGGCCGGACTCGATGAGGGGCACGAGCTTCGGACAGCTCACCGACGTGACGGCGGCGTCGGGCGCGAGCGCCCGGATCGTGCGCTCGTACAGGCCGCTTCGGATCGTCGCGGTCGTCGCGATGACGGCGATCCGGCCGGACGCGGTCACACGGACGGCCTCGGCGGCGGTCGGGGCGACGGTGCCGACGGCGGGGATGTCGGCGTTGTCGCCGGAAAGCTCCGCCATCGCGTTCGCCGTGCTCGTATTGCAGGCGATGATGAGCGCCTTCACGCCCCGCGAGCGCAGAAACCGGGCGTTGCGCCGGGACAGAAAGCGGATGTCCTCCGGCGTCCTGTCGCCGTAGGGGGCGCGGAGGTTGTCGCCGAAATAGACGAAGCTCTCGTTCGGGGCGTCGAGGATGAGCCGCCGCACGGCGGTCAGCCCGCCGACGCCGGAATCGAATATGCCGATGGGTCGGTTGTCCATGTGCCAATGCCTCCGCCGCCGTCCGCCTCTTGACGAAGCGCGGACAGGCGCATAAAATAGAATCCGCGGCGCCGCCGCGGCCAAACGCGGAAAGCGGTGCGCAGAGAGACGGCCGGAAGGGATTCAAAGAGACGGCCGGAAGGGAATGCAATATGTATAAAACGCTCGGCGTGATCGGGGGTATGGGGCCGGAGGCCACCTGCGACCTGATGCGCAAGATCATATCGCTCACGGCCGCCTCGTGCGACCAGGAGCATATCCACATGATAGCGGACGTGAACACGGCGATCCCCGACCGCACCGCCGCGATCCTGCACGGCGGGGCCGATCCGCTGCCGGAGCTTGTACGCAGCGGCCGGCGGCTCGAGGCCGCCGGGGCGGATGTGCTCGTGATGCCGTGCAACACCGCGCACTACTACCACGCGGCGCTGTCCGAGGCGCTCGATACGCCGGTTCTGCACATGCCGCGCCTGACGGCGGCAGAGCTGCGAAGGGCCGGCGTGCGCCGCGCCGCCGTCCTCGCCACCGACGGGACGATACAGTCCGGCGTGTACGCCGGGGCGTTCGCGGACGAGGGCGTGGAGCCGGTCTATCCCGACGCGGACGGACAGGCGGCGGTCATGCGGCTCATCTACGACGGCGTCAAGGCCCGCCGTGTCGAGCTGCGGGACGTGCCCGTGCGGCCCGTTCTGGACGGGCTGCGGGAGCGCGGGGCCGAGGTGTGTGTGCTCGCGTGCACGGAGCTTCCGATCGCGTTCGAGGCGCTCGGACTTGCGGACGGGTGCCTCGATCCGACGCGTGTGCTGGCCCTCGCCGCCGTCCGCGCCTGCGGCGCTCCGGCGGCGGTCGATTCGCCGTGGTAGCAATGCGCCTTCCGGCGCAAGCTTAAGCGAGGCGGCGGGGGATTGAATAGCTGCGCGGCGTTTTGATATTATACCATACACAATATGCCGGGGCAACCGGGGAAATGACAAATCGGCAAAACGCGCCGGGGACGGGTATCGCCGCCGGTTCCCGGACAGATATTTTAAGGAGGCATTACCATGCATCTTCTCGGATTCATCGGC
>CAJOFW010000188.1 GCA_905234005.1 uncultured Oscillospiraceae bacterium | reverse complement strand
AAAGCTCTGTTTCGTTACCGGGCGCAAAGCCTTGGAATTGCTGCCTTTTCGAGCGAATATAAAGTTCTTTTTGATACTTTTTCTTTCAAGAAAAAGTATAATACGACTTATACGATGAACCGTATCTCCCAAACCCGACGGACGCGGAGAACGCACGCGGACGCGAATACATAGTCCGCGAACCGGCCCACAATCCCGCGTGACCTCCGCCCCGCCGCCGCAAAAAGCCCTCGTGTTCGTGTGGAACACGGGGGCTTTTTCTTCCGGTTATGAACTGTGCTATAAGCTGCGTTGTGCGCCGTAACGCCGTTTTATGTCGCCGTTCCGTACACCCCGTCCAGCAGGGCCGGAACCTCGTTCAGACTGCGGATGGTGACGTCGATGGGCAGGCCGGGCGTGTTCTTCGCGCCGGCGGGGTTGTACCAGCAGCAGACGACGCCCGCTCCGACGCCGCCGCGCATATCGCTCGTGAGCGAGTCGCCGACGATCATGATCTCCCGCCGGGGACACGGCGGGATGTGTGCGAACACATAATCGAAGAAGCCCTGCGCCGGCTTCTCGAAGCCCACCTGATCGGAGATGAACACGTCGTCAAACAGCCCGTCGAGGCCGGAATTGCGGAGCTTTCGCGTCTGCGCCGCGCTGGTGCCGTTCGTCACGGCGTACTGGCGCACACGGCCCCGCAGCGATTCGACAAGCTGATACCCGTCGTCCCGGAAGACGATCGTGTCGCCGAGGCGGTATTGATATTCCTCGTTGTAGCCGTCGATATCGCCGCAGACGACGCCGTACTCGCCGAAAAATTCGCGGAAGCGTTCGGTCAGGATCTGCGCCTTCGTCATCTCACCGCGTTCGAGCGCCTCCCAGTAGCGCAGGTTGATCGCGGCGTAGCGGGCGGCCATCTCGTCCGTGTACGGGCCGAGGCCCCGGCTCGCGAAGCAGGCGGTCATCGCCGCCCGCTCCGACGCGTGGAAATCGAGCAGCGTCCCGTCCACGTCCCATAAAAGCGTCTGTATCACTGTCCTTGCCGTCTCACGCCGGAAAATCGCCGGTGAACACCTCGACGGCGGGGCCGGTCATGAAGCAGTGGCCCGTCGCCGCGTCGTACCGGATGCGCAGATCGCCGCCGGTGAGGTGGACGAGCACGTCGTCATCGAGCCTGCCGAGGCGGATGCCGGCGTACACGGCGGCGGTGGCCCCGGTGCCGCAGGCCAGCGTCTCGCCCGAGCCTCGCTCCCAGACACGGAAGGCGATCTCGCCCCGGTTCAGCACCCGGACAAACTCCGAGTTCACCCGGTCGGGGAAACGCGGATGCGTCTCGAAATCCGGGCCGTAATCGCCCAGCCGCAGCGCCGAGGGATCGTCCGCGCCGAGGGCGGGGTTATCCGCCAGATAGTACGCCGCGTGCTTGCTGCCCACGTCCACGCCGACGAACGACAGCGCCATGCCGCGCACGGTGATCGCCTCGGGCAGCTCGCTCGTGAGGGCGGGCGCGCCCATATCGACCGTGACGGCGGTGACGACGCCGTCCTCGACCGTCAGCGCCGTCTCGCGCAGACCGGCGCGGGTGTTGATGACCGCCGTGCGGCGTTCGGGTGCGATGACGCCGTGCTCGTAGACGTACTTCGCGACGCAGCGGATCGCGTTGCCGCACATATCGCCCTCGGAGCCGTCCTGGTTGAACATACGCATGAACGCGTCCGCGCCCTCGGTCGGGCAGATCAGGACGAGCCCGTCGCCGCCGACGCCGAAATGGCGGTCGGCGATGCGTCGGGCGAGGTCGTTCGGGTCGGCGACGGTCTCGCGGAAGCAGTCCACGTAGACGTAGTCGTTGCCGCAGCCGTGCATTTTCGTGAATTTCATGGTCACATCAGGCTCTCCACCGCGCTGTAGATGGCGCGGATGGCGTTTTCGCAGTCGGCCTCGTTGACGCCGACGATGATGTTCAGCTCACTTGAGCCCTGGTCGATCAGGCGGATGTTGATGTCCCCGTCGGCAAGGCCCTTGAGGACACGGGCCGCCGTGCCCTTGACGCCGGTCATGCCGTGGCCGACGACCGCGATCAGCGCCATGGCGTCGTCCTCGACGGTCATCGCGTCGGGCGACAGCTCGCGCTGGATCTCGAGCAGGACGTTCTCGCGGTTCTGCTCAAAGAGGTTCTTGTCCACGATGACGGACACGGTGTCGATGCCGGTCGGGCAGTGCTCGAACGGCACGCCGAACTTCGCGAATATGCCGAGCAGCTTGACGATGAAGCCGACCTCGGCGTTCATCATGGACTTCTCCACACAGACGCAGGTGAAGCCCTTCTTCCCCGCCACGCCGGTCACGACGCCGCGCCGGATGCCCTTCGTGAGCACAGGCTCGATCATCGTGCCCGGGTCGCCGGGCCGGTTGGTGTTGCGGATGTTGATCGGGATGCCGCCCCTCCGCACCGGGAAGATCGCGTCCTCGTGCAGCACCGAGGCGCCCATATACGACAGCTCACGCAGCTCGGTGTAGGTGATGTGCTCGATGACGCCGGGGTTATCGACGACACGGGGGTCGGCCGAGAGCATACCGGACACGTCCGTCCAGTTCTCGTAGAGCTTCGCCTTCACCGCGAGCGCGACAACGGAGCCGGTGATATCGGAGCCGCCCCGGGAGAACGTGCGCACGCGCCCGTCCGGCATGGCCCCGTAAAAGCCGGGCACGACCGCGTTCGGCAGCGACCGCAGGCGGTCGCCGAGTACGCGGAAGGTCCTCTCCTCGTCCAGAACGCCGTAATCCGTGAAGAATATGCACTCCGCCGGTTCGACGAACGGATAACCGAGATACGCCGCGATGACGCGCCCGTTCAGGTACTCGCCCCGGCTCGCCATGTAATCCCGGTTCGGCTTCGTGCGAAGATGCTCGCGCAGAACGTCGATCTCCGCGTCGAGGTCGAAATCGACGGGCAGCTCCCGGATGATCTGCGCGTAACGGTCGGCGATGCGCCCGAGCGTCTCAGAGAAATCCTGCCCCGCCGCGGCCTCGTCGTAGCAGCGGTAGAGCAGATCCGTGACCTTCACGTCCGCGTCGTCACGCTTGCCGGGGGCCGATACGACGACATAGCGCCGGTTTGCGTCGGCGCGGATGATGTCCGCCGCCTTCTTGATCTGGGCGGCGCTCGCAAGGGAGCTGCCGCCGAATTTGACTGCAATCGTGTCCATGTGGTTTTCTCTATGTCCTTCCCTGTTGCATATATGCGAAAATATCGCGTCATGCTTTTTCTTTCAAGAAAAAGCATCGAAATCATTCAGAATCCCCCGCTGCCTCGCAGAATCTGCGCCCGGTAACGAAAAGTTTTAACCAAAGAACCGGTTCAGTCCAGCCCCAGAAACCGCCCGATCACCGCCATGTGCAGCGCCGCCGCCGTGACGACGGCTTCGTCCTTCGGCAGAAAGCCGGGGTTGTGCAGCGGCAGCGTACAGCCCGCGCCGACGTGGTAGTAGGAGCCGGGTCTCGCCTCGAGGTAATAGCCGAAATCCTCGGTCGTCAGCGTCGGCTCCGCGATTACCTCGACGTTCTCCGCGCCGAGGACGTCCCGGGCGACGGCTTCGACAAGCCGCGTCATATCGTCGTCGTTCACGACGCCGGGGTAGCCCTCCCGCAGCGTGATCTCGACCTCCGTGCCGTGGCGGGCGGCGATGGTACGGACG
>CAJOFW010000187.1 GCA_905234005.1 uncultured Oscillospiraceae bacterium | reverse complement strand
CAGCACGAGGGCGAGCTTGGCCGTGGGGTTAAACTGGCCCGTTTCGATCGAGCTGATCGTGTTGCGGGAGACGCCCACCAGCTCGGCGAGCTGGGCCTGTGTGAGCTTTCTCTCCGTCCGCGCCTCCTTCAGCCGGTTTCGCAGTGTCAGCTTCTCGTTCACGCCGTCACCCCACAAGCCGGATGATGTACATCACGAGAAATGCCGCCGCCAGTATAAGCTGCGCCGCGCCGAAGATCAGCTCGTGCCGCTTCCGGAGCCTGATATACTTCATCAGCAGCATCGTGCCCGTCATGGAGAGATACACGGCCCACACACTCATGTTGAACGCGTCCGCGAAGATCGCCTCGAGCACAATGACCACGGCGCATACAATGCCGCCGACCGCGCAGGCCCGCTGTCCCGCCTTCGCCAGGGCGTCTCGCTCCATCTCGTCGCGTCTTTGGTTCTCCAGCCGGCTTTTTTCGAGAATCTCTTCCCTGTCCATACGATCGCCTCCCGGTGAATTTGACAAGTTTACTTGTCATGCTCCGATTGTAGCACCGCCAAGTTTACTTGTCAAGATGTTTTGCAAAGTTTTCTTTGCAAAACATCGGGCTGCCGATGCGCAGACAGGTCACTGATACGTCCGCAGGATGTCCTCGGCGGCCTCGCGTCTGGTGACGCGTTTGTCCATGGCCTGACGGCTGATGTAGCGGTGCGCGTCCTCCTCGGTCATGTGCAGGCGCTCGATCAGGATCCATTTGGCACGGCTGACGATACGCAGCTCCTCGATCTTCTTCTCGACCGTGACCTGCCGCTCCTCCGCCCGCCGCAGCCGCTCGCGCACGGCGCAGAGTGTGCGGAGCATCTGCGTCATGGCCGCCCCGTTCGTGGGCTTCGGCAGCGTGATGACGCCCGACTCCATGACCTTATAGCATATCTCGTCGTGTATCTCGCGTTTGACGAGCAGCAGAACGCCGGCCTGCGAATTCATACAGGCGTCCTCGGCCAGACGGGTGCCGAACTCGTCGGGCAGCGGCGTGTTCACGAGCACGATGTCAAACCGCGTCTCGAGCAGCCGTCTCTGCGCCTCGCCGGCGCTTTTCGCGCAGGTGACGGGCCAGAATTGGGAGCCGGGCAGGAGCGGGGCCGTGGCCGTATTGAATTTTTCCGACGCCGATACGAGCAGCACGCTGTATGTGTCCTCCCGGAATACCACGCCCGTCACCCCCTTCACGCCGTCCGCCGCGCGGACGGTAAACTCTTCAACCCGCGCCCATCGGATGGTCATACTTTTTCTTGAAAGAAAAAGTATCAAAAAGAACTTTGTATTCGCTTCAAAAAGGCAGCGTTTCCAAGGCTTTGCGCCCGGTAACGGAACGAAGCTTTTAATTAGAGAGCAGTATCATACCTCCCGGCCGCAGTACGCGTTTACGATGATCTCCGGCAGCGTCCGGCGGATGAAATCGCTGTCCGCCGCCGCTTTGACGGCCTCGTCCCGGGTCACGGGCAGCTCACCGAGCGACACTCCCTCGGCGGGCGGCGTAAGCCCCTCCCGCAGCCCCTCCAGTCCGGCCTGCATGACGAGCGCGAACGCGAGGCAGGGATTGGCCGTCGGGTCGGGGGAGCGCAGCTCGAGCCGCCGGAATTCCCCCACCGCCGCCGGGATGCGGATGAGCTGCGAACGGTTCTCCGGCGACCACGACACGCCGCCCGGGGCCTTGTCCCGCCCGAGGCGGTCGTAGGAGTTCTCCACCGGGTTCAAAAACAGCGTCATCTCCCGCGCCCGGCGCAGAATGCCGGCGATCAGCGGCGGCAGGGGATCCTGCGTTCCGGTGCACGACGCGGAGACGTTGATGTGCATGCCGCTGCCGTCCCTGTCCGCGAGCGGACGGGGCGAGAAATCGGCCCACAGCCCGTACTGCGCCGCGATGGTACGCACGACGGCCTTGAACGTGACGGCGTTGTCCGCCGCCGTCAGCGGGTCGGCGTGACGGAAGTCGATCTCGTTCTGGCCCGGGCCGCTCTCGTGGTGCGACGCCTCGGGCAGAATGCCCATGCGCTCCAGCGTCAGGCAGATCTCACGGCGGACGTTCTCGCCGCGGTCGGCGGGGGCGATGTCCATGTAGCCGGCGTTGTCGTAGGGGATTTTGGTCTTCTCGCCGTTTTCGTCCAGCCGGAAGAGGTAGAACTCGATCTCCGAGCCGAACCGGAAGGCGCAGCCCTGCGCCTGCGCCGATCGCGCCGCCTCCCGCAGCACCCGCCGCGTATCCCCCGCAAACGGCGTGCCGTCCGGGTGGGTGATGTCGCAGAACATATGCGCCACGCCGCCGTGCTGGGGCCGCCACGGAAGCTGCCTGAGCGTGGCCGGGTCGGGGTGCAGAAACAGATCCGACCGCACCTGCCCGCCGAAGCCCTCGATCGCGGACGCGTCGAACGCGATGCCATGTCGGAACGCCCGCGTCAGCTCGTCCGCCAGAATCGCGACGTTTCGCTGCCGCCCGTATACGTCGCAGAACGCGAGACGGATGAACTTCACGTCCTCCTCCCGCACATACTCCACGACCTCCTCCGGTGTGTACTTCATCGGATCATCTCCTTATATCTATCAAACGTCACGGCCCGGACGTCTGTCTGTTTTTCGCGCAAAGCATCGGAATATGCGCAAAAAACGCCATATACGCAAAAAACGCCGCCGGAGCGACGCCTTTGTCACTTCGGTAACGCTGTTCTGTCTGCATTATAAGCCGCGAAGCCCCGGCTGTCAATCGCGTAATGCACAAATTTCTCTAAAATTCACCATTAGCTTTTCTAACACATTGCCGGATTGACAGGCGCGGCCCGCGGGTGTATCATAGGCGCATCGAGAGACATCGACGTCTCAGAGGGAAACCTCTGTCCGTCGGTGTCTCTTTTTTGTTTGTCCGAAACGGCCCGCAGCCATGCGGCAAAAGCCGTGCACAAAAATCATACAGCAAAAGGAGATCATAACCATGTCACAGGTTCCCGAAATGTTCGGCAGCAGGGTATTTGACGACCGCGTCATGAAGGCCAGGCTTTCCGCCGATGTGTATAATTCCCTCCAGAAGACGATCGCGGAGGGGCAGAAGCTCGACCTCTCCGTGGCGAACGCCGTGGCCTCGGCCATGTGCGCATGGGCCGTGGAGAACGGCGCGACCCATTTCACGCACTGGTTCCAGCCGCTGACCGGCATCACGGCGGAGAAGCACGACAGCTTCATCACCCCCGCCCCGGACGGACGCGTCATCATGGATTTCTCCGGCAAGGAGCTGATCCAGGGCGAGCCGGACGCCTCGAGCTTCCCCTCCGGCGGCCTGCGGGCGACGTTTGAGGCGAGGGGCTACACGGCATGGGATCCGACGAGCTACGCGTTCATCAAGGATAAGACGCTCTGCATCCCCACGGCGTTCTGCTCCTACAGCGGCGAGGCACTCGACAAGAAGACGCCGCTGCTGCGGTCGATGGACGCGATCAGCCGGCAGGCGGTTCGCGTGCTCCGTCTCTTCGGCAACGAGGACGTCAAACGCGTTGTGACCAGCGTCGGCCCGGAGCAGGAGTACTTCCTCATCGACCGCGCCATGTACGAAAAGCGCAAGGATCTCGTCTACACCGGCCGCACGCTGTTCGGCGCGAGAGCGCCGAAGGGACAGGAGCTGGACGATCACTACTTCGGCTCGATCAAGCCCCGCGTACAGGCGTACATGGACGACCTGAACGAGGAGCTTTGGAAGCTCGGCATTCTCGCGAAGACCGAGCACAACGAGGTCGCCCCCTCGCAGCACGAGCTGGCCCCGATCTACACCACCACGAACCAGGCGACGGATCACAACCAGCTCACGATGGAGATCATGCAGCGCGTGGCATGGAAGCACGGACTTGTATGTCTTTTGCACGAGAAGCCGTTCGCCGGCGTGAACGGCTCGGGCAAGCACAACAACTGGTCGATCTCCACCGACACCGGCGTGAACCTGCTCTCCCCCGGCGCGACGCCGTATGAGAACGCGCAGTTTCTGCTGTTCCTCGTGGCCGTCATCCAGGCCGTGGACGAGTACCAGAGCCTGCTGCGTCTGTCCGTCGCCACGGCGGGCAACGATCACCGCCTCGGCGCGAACGAGGCCCCTCCGGCCGTCATCTCGATCTTCCTCGGCGACGAGCTGAGCGCGATTCTGGACGCGATCGAGACGGATACGCCCTACGCGGGGACGGAGCGGCGGAAAATCCGCCTCGGCGCGGACGTGCTGCCCCGGTTCACCCGGGACACGACCGACCGCAACCGCACGTCGCCGTTCGCCTTCACCGGCAACAAGTTCGAGTTCCGCATGGTCGGCTCGTCGAACTCCATCGCCTGCGCGAACATCATGCTGAACACGGCCGTGGCCGAGATTCTGAAGCGGTTTGCCGACGAGCTGGAGGGCGCGGACGATTTCGACGCCGCCCTGCACGAGCTCATCAAGCGGACGATCGTCGAGCATAAACGCATCATCTTCAACGGCAACGGCTACGACGACGCGTGGATCGCCGAGGCGACCGGACAGCGCGGCCTTCTGAACCTCCGCACGACACCGGACGCGATGGCGACGCTGCTCGACGGGAAGAACATCGCCGTCCTGACCGCCCACGGGGTCATGACCGAGGCGGAGGTGCGCTCCCGGTACGAGATCCAGATGGAGAACTACGTCAAGACCGTCCGCATCGAGGCCATCGCAATGGCGGACATCGCCCGCAAGGAGATCCTGCCCGCCGTGGAGAGCTGCGTGAACGGTCTGGCCGAGGGCATCGCGGCAAAGAAGTCCGTCGATCCCGAACTGCCCTGCGGCCATGAGATGAAGCAGCTCCGCAAGCTCTCCGCCCTCACCGACCGCATCGACGAGGCGACCGAGGCGCTCGAAGCCGCCGTGACGGAGCTGGATATGAAGGGCG
>CAJOFW010000186.1:5685-9373 GCA_905234005.1 uncultured Oscillospiraceae bacterium | reverse complement strand
GCCGGCATGAACTTCACCATCGCCGGCGTCAATCTCGCCGCGATCCTCGCCGCGATCCTGTCCTGCTTCACGAAAAAGAGCAGGTGACGCCGCAGGAGCCGGCTGCAAAAGCGGCCCGTACGGGCAGCCCGCAAAGGCAGCGAGCGCAAGCGGCCCGCAGCAGCGACACACGGCTCCGCGCACAAAAGCCGTCCGGGGCAATGCCCCGGACGGCTTTTTCAGGGGGTTTATCTCCCCGGGCTGACGCCCCGGGGGGGCGGGTTTTATCGGATACCGCAGACTTGGGAGGGTGACATGAACGAGGTGTATGTCCGCTGCGTGTTTCTGGGCGGGGCCGTTCTGGCTCTTCTGGGGGCCTGGCGGCGGCCCGGACAGACGCTTTGTCAGCTCCTTGCCGCGATTTGCGTGGCGTCGGGCGTTCTGGCGGGGCTTCTTTTCGGGATGACGCCGGAGGCGCTTTTGCCGTGGGTGCTTCTCGTGTTCGCCGCCGCCTTTTTCGCCCGACGGTTCGGAGGGGAGGACGGGGACGAATGAACTTCAACGCTCCGGAATTCCCGGTCTTTCTGCTTCTGGTGTTCATCGCGCACTGGACGCTGCCCCATCGCCTTCGCTGGGTCGCGCTGCTGGGGGCGAGCTGGCTGTTTTATGGTTGGTGGGACGTCCGGGCGGGCTTTCTTCTGCTCGGCGTCACGCTGCTCTCATGGCTGTGCGCCGGGGGAATCGACCGGGCGGAGAGGCCGTTTGCGCGTCGGGCGCTTCTGGCGCTGGCGCTGGCCGGTTCGCTCGGCTGTCTGGCTTATTTCAAATACGCGGGCTTTTTCGCGTCCTTGATCGGTCGGGAGCTGACGCACCGGATCCTGCTGCCGGTGGGAATCTCGTTTTATACCTTTCAAAGCATATCCTATGTCGTCGACGTCTATCGGAAGCGGATAAGCGCCGAGGGACATTTCGGCTATTACGCCCTGTTCGTCTCCTTTTTTCCGCAGCTTGTAGCGGGGCCGATCGAGCGGACGGAGCATCTTCTCCCGCAGCTCAGGGCGGAGCGGACGCTCCGGCGGGAGGATCTGTCACAGGGAGGCTGGCTCCTGCTGGAGGGATACTTCAAAAAGCTCGTCATCGCCGACCGCCTCGCGGTCTATGTCGACCGGATCTACGGCGCTGCCGAAGCCGCGTCCGGCCCGGAGATCGTACTCGCGACGATCCTGTTCGGGCTGCAGATATACTGCGATTTTTCCGGATATTCCTGCATCGCCCGCGGCGCGGCGCGGCTGTTGGGCATTGAACTCATGGAAAACTTCCGTCGGCCGTATGCCGCCCGGTCGGTGCGGGAATTCTGGCGCAGGTGGCATATCAGCCTCACCGGATGGTTTACGGATTATGTATACATCCCCCTCGGCGGCAGCCGTCGGGGGCTTTTCCGTCAGACGGTGAATATCCTGATCGTCTTTCTGCTCAGCGGCCTGTGGCACGGGGCCGGGTGGAGCTTCGTGCTGTGGGGCTTCATCCACGGCCTGTATCTCATCGCCGGAACGCTGGGGGAGAGGACGGGACGCGCCGCCCCCGGGGGCCGGCTGCGGGATACGCTGCGTCAAATCCGCACGTTTCTTCTGGTCAGCTTTCCGTGGCTGTTTTTCCGCGCCTCCTCCATGGCGGAGGCGGGGCTTCTGCTTGAGAGGCTGTTCACCGGCTGGGACGGCACATTCGCCGCGATCGCGGGCGTGCTGCCCCTGACGATGCCGATCCTGTGTCTGCCCATGGCGGAGCGCCTGACAGAACCCGGGGGGTCGCGCAGTCCGACCGCCGCGGCGCTGACGGTGTTCTGCGGAATCACCGCCATCGGCGTCGCCTGGCTGATACAGCTTGCCGGCGGCGGCGAAAACGCCTTTATTTATTTTCGGTTCTGATGATAACAGGGAAGATGCTGACAGGGAAGAAAAAAGCCGTCGTCTGCGTGACGCTGGCGCTGCTGCTGTGTATGCCCGTCACGCTGCTGATCTGGGGCTTTGCCCTGCCGGAGCAGTACGGGGATACCTTTATGGGCGAGCTTGGCCCCAAGGCGGCGCTCCTGCGGGACACGCCGGGGCCGAGGATCGTTCTGGTCGGGGGCAGCGGCGTGGCCTTCGGCGTTGACAGCGCGCTGATGGAGGCGGAGCTGGACGGATATAACGTCGTCAATTTCGGCCTGTACGCCGCGCTGGGCACCACCGTGATGATGGATCTGTCGGAGCCGTATATCCGGGAGGGGGATATCGTCCTGCTGATTCCGGAGCAGCAGAGCCAGACGCTTTCGGACGCGTTCGATCCGGCGGTGATGTGGCAGGGGCTGGACGGGGCCTTCTTTCTCCTGAAGGATCTGCCCCGGGACAAGCTCGAGCGGCTGGCGGGCGCGTTCCCGGCGTTTGCCGGTCAGAAAGCCGCGCTCTGCTTTTTCGGCGCTCTGCCCGGGGCGCGGGGCGTATACGCCCGCGGCTCCTTCAACGAGCGGGGAGACGTAGCCTCGCCGCTTTGCGCCCGCAATGAAATGCCCGGCGGCTGTGACGTCAATATGCCCATTCGCTTTGAAGACGGCATGGCGACGGAGGCGTTTGCGGCCCGGGTGCGGGAATATGCCGACGCTGTCCGGGCGCGGGGCGCGGTGCTCTGGTACGGCTTCTGCCCGATGAACGCGGCGGCCGTGGAGGCGGCGGATACGGAGATCGACGATTATTATCTGCGTCTGCGGGAGACGCTGGGCATACCTCTGGCGGGCGATCCCCACGACTTTATTCTGGAGGCGGGATGGTTCTACGACACGAATTTCCATCTGAATTCCAGCGGGAAAACGGTATATACCCGCGCCCTGATCCGGGCGGTCAAGGCGATGCTGGGAGACAGCAGCCCGACGAACATCTCGCTGCCGGAGATGCCGCCCAACGCGGAGGCGGAGGCATGGGCCGGCGATGACAGTGACGCGGCCTGCTTTTTGTATGAAACCGGGGACGGATTCGTTTCGATCATCGGTCTGACGGCGGAGGGGCAGGCAAGACGTTCTCTCACCGTTCCGTCCATGTGGGACGGTCTTCCGGTGACCGAGCTTGCGGCGGGCGCGTTCTCCGGGGGCGTCAGGCTCGAGGAGGTGACGATCCGGCGGAATATCCGCGTCATCGGCGACGGCGCTTTTGACGGGTGCGCGGCGCTCAAGCGTATTCTGATGGAGCAGACGGAGCCGTCCGCCTGCCATGTGGGACAAAACCTTCTGATCGGAACAGACGCCCGCGTCTATGTGCCCGCGGAAGCCCTCTCCGCCTATCGGTCGGATTACTTCTGGTCGGCATACGGAACAAAAATACTGCCCCGGGAGCCTTGAGCGGCCCGGGGCAGTGTTCGTGTGCCGTACGCGTCGGCGGTCGGCTCAGCCGAGCCCGTTATAGTCCGCGTCCGACACCGGCTCGCACCATTCGGTGGAGGCGTTCTCGCCGGCGACCTCGATGGCGAGGTGGCTGAACCACGAATCCGCCGCCGCGCCGTGCCAGTGCTTCACATTCGCCGGGATGTTCACGACGGAGCCGGGCGTCAGCTCGACCGCCGCCTTGCCCTCCTCCTGATACCAGCCGCGGCCGCCGACGCAGATGAGCATCTGCCCGCCGGCCTTCTCCGCGTGGTGGATGTGCCAGTTGTTGCGGCAGCCCGGCTCGAAGGTCACGTTGAA
>CAJOFW010000186.1:0-5599 GCA_905234005.1 uncultured Oscillospiraceae bacterium | reverse complement strand
TCCTTCTCCGTTTCGGCGGGGGCGTCCTCGTTCCATACCTCCTTTGCCAGACGGAACACCGCCCAGCCCTTCGGCCAGCCGACGTACATCGCCGCGTGGGTGATGATCGCGGCGATCTCGGCCTTCGATACGCCGTGGGCCCTGGCGTTCTGCAGATGGTAGGTCAGGGACGAGTCCGTGACACCGGACGCCATGAGGGACACGACGGTGACGATGCACCGGGTCTTCACGTCGATGGCCGCCTCGTTCCAAACCTCGCCGAAGAGCACGTCGTCATTGAGATGGGCAAACAGCGGGGCGAAGTCCCCGAGCTGCTGCCGTCCGGCGGTCTGCACGATTTTTTCTGCCATGATTTGTTACTCCTTTATAAATTTTCGGTCGTTGTCGGTCATGCCCCGCTCGTCGGACAGATACCGCTCTACCCGCATATGGAGATCATATCGCTCCCGCAGGGCGGCGATACGGCCCATCATCGGAGAGGCGTGGTGTGCGTCGAGGGCGGCCTGATCGCGCCAGCGGTCGATGAGCAGCACCGTCTCGGGATCGTCCAGCGGGACGAAGTAGTCGTACCCCTCGTTCCCGTCCTCCGCCCGGATCGCGGCCACAACGCCGTCACAGGTCATCTCCTCCGCGAACGCGATGGCGGAGCCGTTCCGCCCCGTGTAGCGGATGTTGATCACAATGCTCATTTCCAGTTTTGTTTCGTTACCGGGCGCAAGGCCCTGGGAACGCTGTCTTTTTGAGCTGAGCGGCTGCAATAGCGGCGTCGGCTGCGGCGACTGACGCCGGGGTGTTTCCGGCCTGCTCACAGTACACTGCTGAGAAAATCAGCGGTACGGGCTTCGCGGGGGTTTTGCAGAAGCTCCTGCGGGGTGCCCTCCTCCACGATGACGCCTCCGTCCATGAAGAGCACTCTGTCCGCCACCTCCCGGGCAAAGCCGATCTCATGCGTGACGATGACCATCGTCATGCCGAGGGCGGCGAGCTGCTTCATGACGGCCAGCACCTCGCCGACCATCTCGGGGTCAAGGGCGGAGGTCGGCTCGTCAAACAGCATGATATCCGGCTGCATACACAGCGCTCTGGCAATCGCGGCGCGCTGCTTCTGCCCGCCGGAGAGCTGCGCGGGGAAGGCGTCCGCCTTGTCGGCCAGACCGACACGCTCGAGCATCTGCAGGGCGTTTTGCCGCGCCTCCTCCTTCGACGCCCGGCCCAGATCCACCGGGGCCAGCGTGAGGTTTGCCATCACGCTCAGGTTGTTGAACAGATTGAAGTGCTGGAAAACCATGCCGACGCTCTCCCGAACCTTGTTGATGTCGGTCTTCCTGTCGGACAGGTCGACGCCATGGATGAGAATCTGTCCGCCGGACGGCTCCTCGAGCCGGTTCAGGCAGCGCAGGAAGGTGGATTTGCCGGAGCCGGAGGGGCCGATGACGACGACCACCTCGCTCTCGTAGATGTCGGTGGAGATCCCCTTCAGAACCTCCAGCCTCCCGAAGCTCTTCCGCAGGTCGGATACGTGGATTTTGACCGCGGCGCGTTTATCAGCCGCGCGATTATCGGTCATAGGAGAGCCTCCTCTCCAAAAGCTTCGCAAGCTTCGACAGGATCAGAATGATAATCAGATACATGACGGCGACGATGAACCACGTCTGCAGGGACATAAACGTATTGGCGACCACGTTCTTGCCGGTGTTGACAAGCTCCGGGAACCCGATGACGGAGAGAATCGACGTGTCCTTCAGCGTGATGATGAACTGGTTGACGATCGTCGGGATCATGGTGCGGACGGCCTGCGGCAGCACCACCCGCTGCATCGCCCGCCAGTAGGGAAGGCCGAGGCTTCTCGCGGCCTCCATCTGCCCCCTGTCCACGGACTGGATGCCGGCGCGGATGATCTCCGCCATGTACGCGCCGGAGTTCAGCGCCAGACAGATCGTACCGGCCTGCAGGGCGTTCAGCGTAAAGCTGCTGACGCCGAGGATGTTCTTGACGCCGTAGGGAATGCCGAAGAACACGAACATGGCCAGAACCATCATCGGGATGCCGCGTATGATATCCACGAACACGACCTCGATCGCCCGACAGACGCGGTTTTGCAGCACGCCGAGGATGCCGAACACAAGACCGATGATCGAGCCGAAGAACAGACCGAGCAGGGCCAGCAGGCAGGTCTGTCCCATGGCACGCGCCAGAAGCCACCCGTAGGAGGATATGATCTGCCCCATAACGGCTTGCTCCTTTCTTTTACCTTTTTAACGGTTCATGCGGGGCGGTGTGACCGTACCCCGCATGATGATATCGGTATCAGCCCAGATACGCGGCCAGAATCTCGTCGTAGACGCCGTTTTCGCGGATGCTTTTAAGGCCGGCGTTGAACAGGTCGATCAGCTCCTGTTCGTCGGCGGAGAACACGGCGAAGCCGTAGGGCGCGCCCTCGTTCTCGGAGCCTTCCACGATGCGCAGGGGCAGGTCGCCGCTCTTGATGGAGGCGGCCATGATCGGCGTGTCCTCGAAGCAGGCGACGGCCTGACCGCCGGTGACGGTCTGGTACATCGTGGGGGAGTCGTCCATGTACACGATGTCAAAGCCGTATTCGTCCTTCAGGCTCTCCGCGTAGGCCGCGCCCTGGGTGCCGGTCTTGACCGCCACGGTCTTGCCGGCCAGATCGCCGAAGCCGGCGATATCGGAGTCGGCGGCGACCGTCATGCACTGGGTCGCCTGATAGTAGCCGTCGGAGAAGATCCAGCCGGACGCCCTGCGCTCGTCGGTGATGGAGGCGCCGGCGATCATGCCGTCGGCCTGCCCGGCCTGACAGGCGGCGATGGCGGAATCCCAGCCCACGGAGTTCAGGTCGTAGGTGAAGCCCTGATCCTCGGCGATGGCGGCCAGAAGATCGACGTCGATGCCGACAAAATCGCCGTTGTCGTCGGTGTACTCAAAGGGCTTGAACACGGTGTCCGTGGCGATGGTGAAATGCTTGCCGGAGCCGGACTCCGCGGCCGGCTCGGCCGCGTTGTTCGCGGAGCCGCAGCCCGCGAGCAGGGCGGCGAGCATACACACAGACAGAATCAGGGCGAGAGATTTTTTCATCGTTTTCATCCTTCCGTATTGATTTGAAAAAGTGACTGTGACGGCGGCGGACGGCGTGATCTGCGCCGCCTGTCTGCCAGCGTAAATTATAACCGACCGCGCCCTTTTCGTCAAGGGGAGCCACGCGGCGGCGTATACCCGCACCCGGAAACGGCCGCCCCGACCGCCCCGGCGGGCATTTTCCGGCCTGCCTTTCGCCCGGTGATCGCATATCATGCAAAACGCAGCTATTCATTCGCCGT
Source organism: uncultured Oscillospiraceae bacterium (assembly GCA_905234005.1). GTDB lineage: Bacteria > Bacillota > Clostridia > Oscillospirales > Oscillospiraceae > CAJOIG01. Next base: position 2,264 of record CAJOFW010000186.1, on the reverse strand, counting down.
GGATAAAGCTTCCCGCTTTCAGGTGTTCGTGCCGTCCGTCCGGAAGCACGACCTGGGATCGTGATCTCGTATCGACAGCCCGTTTCCGTCTTCTCCCAGCGGCTATGTACCTCGCCATAGAGGCTTTTATAATTCGCCTCCGCGTGGGTCAGTCCGCCGCCGGGGACGGGGGCGATCACGAAATGCCTCTCGCCCTCCACACGGATGCCGCAGACTGTATCGAACAGCCACTGGCACACCGCGCCGGGGGAATAGTGGTTGAGGCTCCCGGCGTCGCCCCGGCCGGTATAGCCCTCCCAGGTCTCCCAAACCGTGGTGGCTCCCTGCAGGACTTCATAGAGCCAGCCGGGCTTTTCGGTGTTCAAAAGCAGCTTGTAGGCCGTCTCACTCGCTCCGGCCTCCGTCAGCGCGCCCAGCAGGAAGGGCGTCGAGAGAAAGCCCGTGCCAACGCGATGGTTGAAGTTTTCTACCGCCTTGATGAGTCTCGCCTGTGCGTTTTTCTTTTGCTCGCCGTCCAGAAGCCCCAGCGCCAGCGGGCGCACCAGCTTCGCCTGCCGGTCGGTGTCCAGCTCCGCGTACTGCGCGTAGACCGCCTTCGCAGCTTCTGCGGCTTTTTTGTATTCGTCGCTCGGTTCTCCCAAAAGCGCCGCGATCTGAACCATGGTGGTCATGGTGAGATACAGATAGGCCGTGCATTCCTCCGGGTGTCTGGCCTTCGCGCCGTAGACCGTATCCCTGAACGCCTCCGGCTCCAGCCATTCGCCCAGGTGGACGCCCTTTTCGTAGTGGCCGTCCTTCTCGAGCCGCGAAAGCAGCGCATCCGCGTATTTCCGCATCATGGGGAAGCCTCGGCGCAGCAGCTCCTTATCCCCAAAGCGCCTGTAATAGCGCCATGGCACCAGATACACCGCGTCCGCCCAGCCCACGGAGCCGCCGGTGGCCTTGTACATCATCTCTACGCCGTTATAGGGCAGGACGGCGGGGAGCATGCCGTCTTTGTACTGGCCGTCCGCCATGTCCCGCAGCCACTTGCGCATAAAGGGGGCGGTGTTCATGAGGTACGCGCCGGTGTCGAAGAACACCTGTGCGTCCCCTGTCCAGCCCAGGCGCTCCCGGGTGGGACAGTCGGTGGGCACGTCCAGGAAGTTTCCCTTCATGCTCCACCGGGTGTTTTGCAGAAGCTGGTTCACCCGCTCGTCAGAGCAGGAGAAATCACCCGTTTGCTCCATGTCGGAATAGGCCGCGACGGCGGTGAAGTCCGCCGGGTCGATCTCCACGTCGCCGAGGATCTGGGCGTAGCGGAAGCCGAACACCGTGAAGCTGGTCTTATACTCATCCACACCGCCGGAGCAGGTGAACAGGATCTCCTGCAGCGGCGTCTCTACAGCCTCGCCGCTGACCTTCTGCGTCATCAGCTTACGGATCAGCTTCTGTTGAGTCCATCCGGCGGCGGGCTTCGTCTCCACCGCATTTCGGACAACAGCCCGGTTCTTCTCATCGTACAGCTCGCTGCAGATGATCTGGATACGCTGTCCCCGTTTTCCCTTCACGCGGAAAGCCAGAAAACCCGCGATATTCTGCCCGAAGTCCAGCACCTTCCCGGGCAGCAGCGTCGGTGTGAATCGCTCGTGCTCGGTGACGGGCACGTTGTCGGAGGCCGCAAGAAGCACGCCCTTCGGCGCGGGGACCGCCATCGCGTGGCCGTCATAGCTCGGCTGCATCGCAGCGTTGTAGACCTCGCCGTCCTTGAGGTCGGCAAAGCGGATGGGGCCGTCGTTGGACCACGCCCAGGTATCGTCCGTGCCGATGACCTGCGTCTCGCCGTTTTCATAGGTAAGCTCCAGCTGGGCCAGCACAGAGGTCTGCGTTCCGAAGACGTTCGTCACGCCATAGGCCGCGACACTGCCCCGGAACCAGCCGTCCGCCAGACGAAGCTCGACGGTGTTGTTTTCCTGTACATAGGAGGTAACGTCATAGGTCTGGTATTGGATGCGCTTGCGGTAGTCCGTCGCGCCGGGGGCGAGGATAAAGTCTTCGATACGCTTTCCGTTGATGGTCACATCGTATATGCCCCGGGCCGCAGCATACAGCCGTGCTTTTGTGACCTTTCCCTTCGCGACAAAATCCTTTTTGAACTGATCGACGGGATAACGGCGTTTGGGATCGGGCTTATAGCTGCCCGCGATCCAGTCCGCCGACCAGTCCGAGGGCTGCAAAAGGCCCATTTCAAACTGGCTGCCGCTCACCTCGCCGGGCTCGTCATT
>CAJOFW010000185.1 GCA_905234005.1 uncultured Oscillospiraceae bacterium | reverse complement strand
CGGCTATTACGACGCCATCCTGATGGACGTGCGTATGCCCGTGATGGACGGCCTCGCGGCCACGAGAGCGATCCGGCAGCTCGATCACCCCGACGCGAAGACGATCCCGATCATCGCCATGACGGCGAACGTCTTCGACGAGGACGTGGAACGCTCCCTGCAGGCCGGCATGAACGCCCACCTGAACAAGCCCATCGAGCCGGAGCGGCTCTACGAAGCCCTCTCCCGGTACGTGACGAAGCACGAAAACGCGTGATACCGCCATCAGAAAAGACAGCATCCGGAATCGCCGGACACAGCCGAAGCGTAAACCAAAACGCAAACCAAACGCTACCAAACATTGATACTGTTCTCCAATGAAAAAAGCCTCGTTTCGTTACCGGGCGCAAAACCTTGGAAATGCTGCCGTTTTGAGGCGAATACAAAGTTCTCTTTGATACTTTGCCTTTGGGGAAAAACATCAAACACCGGCCCGCCCCGAAAGGGGTGAGCCGGTGTCTTTGTTTTGTTTTGATGCTTTTTCCTGAAAGAAAAGGCATCAAATTGACAGGCTTACATCACGCCTGTTCCTTCTTTGCCCGGAGGTACTTGCGGATGGCGAGGAACTCGAGCAGGGCGATGATGACGATCAGGATCGCGACGATGACCCAGAGGATCGTGACCCAGCCGGAGCCGGTGGAGGAGTTGCCGTCATACGCACGGCTGTTCACGACGGTATAGAGAATGTTCTTGCACGCCTGACGCATGGCGATGATGGACGTCGCGCTGGACTGGTCGGTGACGGTGCTCTGGTCGGTGGCGTAGGTGGAGAGCATGAGGTCGCAGCCGTTGCGGATCATGCGGTCGGCGTCCTGATAGCCGTAGCCGCCGAAGTAGTCGGTCTCATTGAAGCCGCGGAAGCCCCACTCGTCACGCAGGACGGTGTTCAGAAGCTCGGGGCAGGCCTCGGCGGGAATGGTGCCGATGTTGTTGAACGCGACCATCGTCGCGCCGGGATCGGAGTTCTTGAACACGATCTCGAAGGACTTCAGGTAGATCTCACGCAGGGACTGCTCGTTCATCCATGTGCAGAGCATGCCGGTGCGGTTCGTCTCCTGATCGTTCGTAGCGAAGTGCTTCACATAGGAGTAGACGTTGTACTCCTTCGCGCCGAGAACCTCCTCGGTTACGATGTAGCCGGCGAGGACGCCGTCCTCGGAGAAGTACTCGAAGTTGCGGCCGGCGAAGGCGCTGCGGTGGGTGTTGGTGGCGGGGGCGTACCAGCCGGAGACGTCCATCTCATCCGCCATGCGGCCGATGGATTCGCCGAAGCTGTGGGCGATATCCTTGTTCCAGGTGCAGGCGACCATGACGGAGGCGGGGAAGCCGATGGAGCCCTGGCCGGTGAAGTTGTTGTTGATGGAGGCGGGGCCGTCGCAGTCATAGGTCATGACCTTGCCGATGGAGGACACCTCCGAGGTCTCGTAGCCGCCGAGGGAGATGAGGGTGTTCATGTCGGCGACGGACATCTCGTCAAGGAGCAGCTCCCAGCGCTCGTCGTCATAGTCGGCGCCGCGCAGATCCTCGAGCACAAGGCCGTTCGACGCGCCCTGCGTGGGCATGACGTCGTCGGGGTTGTTGTAGGCGGTCGGGTCGTAGTTGTTTTCGTTGTAGTAGGTCGCCTTGTAGGCGTCGGACATCACGAAGTTCGTGGGCGCGGCCGTGGCTGCCTCGTAGTTGGCGAAGCCGTCGGCACGGGAGAGGTAGGTGACGCTGTCGCCCTCGGCGAAGCCGAACTGGTTGACGGCGGTGACCTGGTCGGAGGCGCGCTTGTTGCCCTCGTTGTACACGATGGTGGAGGGGACGTTCACGGTGTCGGACGCGATCACGTTGTGGGCGTCGGAGTTGATGGAGATGATGTAGTCGCCGGCCTCGAGCACATAGCAGCCCTCGCCGTAGGTGTCGTAGGAGGCCATATCCTCGACCGCGAAGGAGATGCTGACGGTCTCGGACGCGCCGGGGGCCAGCTCGCCGGTCTTGGCAAACTGGATGAGGTTGACGGCGGATTTCTCGATGCCGCCGTTCGTGTAGGGCGGGTTGTAGTAGACCTCGACGACGTCCTTGCCGGCGACGTCGCCGGTGTTGGTGACGGTTACGTCAAAGGAGATCGTCGTGCCGTCGTTGGAGATGGGGCCCATCTCCTGGGTGAAGGTGGTGTAGCTCAGGCCGTAGCCGAACGGATAGACAACGGTCGCGTCGTAGTCGATCAGGCCCTCGACGGCGGCTGTCTCATAGAAGCGGTAGCCGACGTAGATGCCCTCGACGTAGTTGACGAAGGTGGGATAGGCCATGCCGCCCTCGGCGAACATATTGGCATAGCCGAACTCTTCCATGTTGGTGTAGTCGAAGTCGCCGAAGTTGTTCGCGGTCGGGGTGGAGAGAAGGTCGGCGACGAAGGTGTCGGCGGTCTTGCCGGACGGGTTCACAGTGCCGGCGAGGATTGCGCCGAGGCCGTCAAAGCCGTTCTGGCCGGTGCCCGGGCAATACAGCACGGCGGAGATGGAGGGATACTCGTTCACGAAGCCAAGCTCCATGGTGTTGGCGGAGTTCACGACGACGATGATATCGCTGTAGTCGTCCGCGATCTCGTTGAGCAGAGCAAGCTCACGGTTCGTAAGCTCGAGATAGGACTTGGAGGCGTCGCGGTCGTCCTCGAACTCGGAATAGCGGGTGCCGGTCACGCCGAACATACCGCCGCCGTTGTCGACGTAGGTATCCGTGCCGTCATAGGTCATGGGCAGGTCGGCGCCCTCGCCGCCGGAGCGGGCGATGAAGAAGATGGCGGTGTCGGAGTAGTCCTTCGCGGTCTCGAACAGGTCGCCGTACTCGGCGACGGTGGGCTCGGGAACGGTCCAGTCCTGACCGAGCATACCGACGGTGGGACGGACGGTTCTCCAGCCGGTGTAGAAGTCGACGAGATCCTGGTTGTACTCGATGCCCGCGTCCGACAGACCGGTCAGGAAGTCGACGGTCTCAAAGGCGGTGGAGAGCGAGCCGGAGCCGGTGCCGCCGTAAAGCGGGTTCGTGGACGACCAGCCGAAGACGTTCACCTTCGCGCCCTCGCCGAGGGGCAGGCCGCCGTCGTTCTTCAGCAGAACGATGCCCTCCGCCGCGATCTCGGTGCAGAGCGCCGTGGCCTCCTCGATGGACTCGTCGGAAATCGTGCCGCCGCCCATCGCCATGTTGACCATGGAGTAGACAGGCCCGAGCAGGATGTTCGTGATGACAAGCACGAGCACCAGGAAGAACGCAAGCCACGCCTGCGCCCGGACGAAGCCCTTCAGGGGCTTCTTGATCTTGATCGCCACGATCGTAGCGACGATCGCCAGTACCAGAAATACGCCGATGATAACAAGCTGCGGTATCATGGTGTTGATGACGGCAATGACGTCGGCAATGTTGATGGATAGCATACTTTGTCCTCCTCATTCTGTTTTTTGGGAGTGCTCTCCCGCTGGATAAAAGGCAATACGCCCGCCCGCGGCTTCGTTCCTCCTCTCACGAACAACGCGGCGTCATACGACGCCGGCGGACAGGTCACAGTTGATACGACAATTATATGTCAATTAGGGCCTGATTGTACAATGCCAGTTTTGCATTTCGTTATGCGTCCTACGCATAATTCGGTAAAATGCTTGTAACATTTCCACAACAATTGACCTGATTTTTTAACATTCCCTTCCCGGCTGACCGTATCCTCTCCCCCGTCGGGCATATTCTCCCCGCCGGATACGCGCAAAACCCGGCAGACCGTACCGCAGTAACAGTCTGCCGGGTTTTGCGTTGTGCCAGTGCTCTCACACGTCACACGACCCGTCCGGGCCGTGTGACGCACGGGGCAAATCAATACTCGTCGTCCTCGGGGGCGTAGCCGGTGGCCTTGCCGTCGAGGGCGTCGCCGCGAGGCTCGTCCCGGTAGTCGTCGTCCTCCTCCGGCTCCTCCGCCTTGGGAGCCGCCTGTCTGGGCTGCTCGGTCAGGGCGCGGATGCTGAGGCTGACCTTCTGCTTGTCGTTGTCGATCGCGGTGATCTTGACGTCGACATTCTGGCCGACCGTCAGCTCCTCGTCGGGCTTGCCGATGCGGCGGTTCGCGATCTGGGAGATGTGGATCAGGCCGTCCACGCCCGGTACGATCTCGGCGAAGGCGCCGAAGGGCATGAACTTGACGACGCGGACGTTCGCGACGTCGCCGACCTGGTACTGGGTCGTGAACTTCGTCCAGGGGTTGTCCTCCGCCTTGCGGTAGCCGAGGGAGATCTTCTTCTTCTCGGGGTCAAAGCTGATGACATAGACCTCGACCTCGTCGCCCACGGAGAGGACGTCGTCGGGCTTGCGGATACGCTTCCAGCTGATCTCGGAGACATGCACCATGCCGTCCACGCCGCCGATGTCGACGAACGCGCCGTAGGAGGTCATGCTCTTGACCACGCCGTTGTATTTCTTGCCGACCTCGATCTCGGACCAGATCTTCTCGGCCTTCTCGCGGCGCTCACGCATGGCGACGGTGCGGATGGAGCCGACAACACGCCTGCGGGCGCGGTTGACCTCGGTGATCTTGAAGCGGACGGTCTGACCGACCAGCTCGGTCATCGCGGCGTTGCGGGGCAGACCGGTCTGGGACGCGGGGATGAACACGCGGATGCCCTTGAGGTTGATGACGACGCCGCCCTTGTTCTCCTCGGAGACCTTGCCCTCGAGGACGTTGCCCTCCTCGGCGCAGGCTTCGATCTCGGCCCAGTTCCTCGCGATATCGAGACGGCGCTTGGAGAGCTGGACGGTGCCTTCGACGTCGTTCACGCGTATAACGGAAGCCTGAATCTCATCGCCGATCTTGACCAGGTCGTTGATATCGACGCCGGGCTGATCGTTCGTGAACTCGGACACGGATATGTATCCGGAGTGCTTGGTGGAGAGATCGAGGGTGATCTCCGTTGCGCTGATGGCCGCGACCACGCCGGTCACGGTATCGCCGTTATGGATTGTCTTGATGGATTCCTCCAGCAGCTCGTCAAAGGTCATCTCGCCCTTGGGGGCGGGGGCCTCCTCGGCAGCCGGGGCCGCTTCCTCCGCGGCGGGTGCCTCCTCGGCGGCGGGGGCGGCCTCGACAGGGGCAGCCTCAGCGGCGGGGGCTTCCTCAACGACAGGGGCGGCTTCCTCCGCAGGCGCCGCTTCCGGGGCGATTTCTTCTTTCATGATTTCAGGCTCACTCATTTGGTTTACTACCTCCTTGATAATCCACGAGGGCGTCGAGGCTCCGGCTGTCACGCCAATGCGCTCACAGCCGTTCAGACGGGACATGTCCACCTCGCGGGCGTTCTGAACGAACAGGACGACAGCGCAGCTCTCGCGGCAGATTTCCGCCAAATGCACGCTGTTGGCGCTGTGCCGTCCGCCCACGACGATCATGGCGTCGCAGACGCGGGACAATTCCCTCGCCTCTGCCTGACGCAGACTCGTAGCGTCGCATATTGTATCATAGAACAACGCGTTTGAAAAGTCTTTTCCTAAACTTTTTATAGTTTGTTCACTGATTTTTTTATTCGACGTCGTCTGGAAGACAACTGTCAGCGGCTCGTCAGGCATTATGCCGCCTTCCGCCGCCCATTGACGGAAGGCTTCCAGGTCCGGCACGACGGCCGCGTTTTCGCACCAGCCGCGTATGCCCCGCACCTCGGGGTGCGACGGCTCGCCGAAGATGACAACGCGCCGCCCCTCCGCCGCGGCCCGTTCGACGATGCGGTGGATGCGCGCCACACGGGGACACGTCGCGTCGAGAAGCGTACAGCCCTTTTGGGCGAGTGCGTCGCGTTCGGCGCGGGATATGCCGTGCGAGCGGATGACAACGCGGGAGCCGGGCGGCGCCGCGTCCACATCCTCCGCGACAGACAGGCCGAGACCGCCGAGGTGCTCCACCGCGTCCCGGTTGTGGATAAGCTCGCCGAGGCTCCAGCACGGGCCGGTCTCCAGCGCCCGCTCCGCCATGCTCACGGCCCTGTCCACGCCGAAGCAGAACCCGGCGCTCTCCGCCAGCGTGACGGTCATGCGTCCCGCCCCGCGCCGCAGTCCGCGGCGTTTGCGGAGCCTTCGGCGATGCCGAATCGGTCGGCGATCAGGCCGCAGATGCGGTCGACGCTCTCATCGAGCGTCAGCTCCGACGTGTCCACAGGCACGGCGTCGTCCGCCGCCCGGAGCGGCGCGGCGGCCCGGGTCGTATCCAGCTCGTCCCGGGCGATCATATCGGCCAGCACCTGCTCGTAAGTGGACGCGTCGCCCTTCTGCCGCAGCTCGCGGAAGCGGCGCATGGCCCGCTGCTCGACCGAGGCCGTCAGGAAGATCTTGAGTCCGGCGTCGGGCAGGACGACGGTGCCGATGTCGCGGCCGTCCATGACGACCGAACACTTCTGCGCCATGTCCCGCTGCAGTCCGAGCAGAAACGCCCGCACGGCGGGCACGGCGGCCACGGCGGAGGCGTAACGTGATATCTCCGGCGTGCGGATGAGGCCGGACACGTCCTCGCCGTTCAGGATCATACGCTGCGTTCCGTCCGCGCCGTAGTCGAACGCGATTTGAAGGCCGGGCAAAATCGCCTCGACCGACGCGGCCTCCTCCGGCGGAATGCCGGCCCGCTGCGCCGCGAGGCCGACGGTGCGGTAGATCGCGCCGGTGTCCACGTAGATGAAGCCGAAGCGTTTCGCGGCGGCCTTCGCGATCGAGCTTTTGCCCGCGCCGGCGGGGCCGTCGATGGCGACGGAGCAGGGCCTGTTTGAAACGGGTGCGGTTTGGTCCGCGCCCGCTTGGATTGCGCCGGAATCAACCGGTTCCGTCAAATTCTGTACTGTCATATGGATACTTCCCTTTTCTGTTCTGTCATTCGGATGCTTCCGTTCCCGCGTGCAGGCCGGCCAGACGGCCGGTCGCCCACGCGATTTGCAGATTGAAGCCGCCCGTGTACGCGTCCACGTCCAGCACCTCCCCGGCAAAATACAGGCCGGGCACGAGGCGTGACGCCATTGAACGCGGGTCGACCTGCTTTACGTCCACGCCGCCGCGTGTGACGATCGCCTCGGCGATCGGACGCGGGCCGGTCACACGCACCGGAAACGCCTTCAGCGTCCCGGCGAGGGCGCGGCGCTGTACGCGGGTGACGGAGTGTGTCTTCGTGTCGGGCGGAATCGCCGCAAGACGCAGGACGACCGGGATCAGCGAACGCGGCATAAGCTCGTCGAGGGCGTTGCCGACGTCGCGGTTTTTGAACTTATCAAAGTCCCGCAGTATGCGGGCGTCGAGCTTTTCCGCGTCAAGGGCGGGCTTGAAGTCGATAGCGAGGGCGTAGGCCCGCTCGCCGAACGAACGCATATGGGCGCTCGCGGACAGCACCAGCGGCCCGGTCACGCCGAAGTGGGCAAAGAGCATCTCGCCCTGCTCCTTATGGATCGCCTTTCCGTTTTCGAGCACGGTCAGCGTGACGTTTCGCGGCGCGAGACCGGCAAGCTCTGCGCAGAAGGCGTCCGGGCTTTCGAGCGGCACGAGCGACGGCGCGGGGTCGATGACGCGATGACCGGCGGCGGCGGCGAGTGCCGGGGTAGGACGCGCCGCCCGTGCACACGACGGCGGCGCGGCAGGGTATGACGCCCCTGTCCGTCCGCACGCCGCAGACCGCCCCGCCGGCGTCGTACTCGATCGCCTCGGCCCGGTTGCGCACGACGCGGACGCCCCGGCCCCGGAGCCACGCCTCGAGGCGGTCGGCCACGTCGTTCGCGTTGTCGGACACCGGGAAGACGCGGCCGCCCCGTTCGGTCTTGAGCGGAACGCCCAGCTCCTCAAAAAAGCGCATCGCGTCCGCCGGCGTGAACGCGTTCACGGCGCTGTAGAGGAATTTCGGATTGTGCGGGACGTTCGCCATGAATGTGCGCACGTCGCAGTCGTTCGTGACGTTGCAGCGGCCCTTGCCCGTGATGCGGAGCTTTCTGCCGAGCTT
>CAJOFW010000184.1:11981-15740 GCA_905234005.1 uncultured Oscillospiraceae bacterium | reverse complement strand
AGCCGAAGACCCCGCCGAAGCCGACGCGGCGGCGCTGCTTGACCCGGACGGGAGCTATACGACCCGGGACGACGTGGCGCTGTACCTTGCGACCTACGGCGAGCTGCCGCACAATTTCATCACGAAGAGCGAGGCCCGGAAGCTCGGCTGGAGCGGCGGCGGGCTGGACGATTACGCCCCCGGCATGTGCATCGGCGGCGACGTGTTCGGCAACTACGAGGGCCTTCTGCCCGCCGACGCGACGTATCACGAGTGCGACATCGACACCCTCGGCGCGACGAGCCGGGGAGCGAAGCGGCTCGTCTATTCGGACGACGGCCTCATCTACTACACCGACGACCACTACGAGTCGTTCACGCTGCTTTGGGGAGGGCGAGCCGTGACGTGCGACATCGACCTCTCCGAAATCGCCGACCGGGCCGACCTGCACCGCCGGCTCCGGGAGGGGCTTGACCTGCCCGACTGGTACGGCAATAACCTCGACGCGCTGCGCGACGTCCTGTCCGAGGGCCGGCCGGTTTCGATCACCTTCCGCAGCGCGTCCCGGGCAAACGACGGCCTGCGGCCGTATATCGACGCCCTGCGGCGTATGTGCGCCGACGTGACGGCGGCGGCGCCGACCGTCGCGGTGACGTGGCTCGAGGACGAATCGGGAGAACATGAGGAGGCGCTGCCCATGAGCAAATACCTCGAAAAGGCCCGCGCCCTGCGCGGGGATACCGAGCGGCACTACAACTGCGCCCAGTCCGTCCTCGTACCGTTCGCGGCGGACGCCGGACTCGACGAGGAGACGGCCTGCCGCGTCGCGGCGAATTTCGGCTCCGGCATGAAGCGCGGCTCGGTGTGCGGCGCGATCACGGGCGGGCTGATGGCGCTCGGCCTGTACGGGCTGGAGGACGGCCCGGTCATCGCCGCCTACCACCGGCGGCTGCGGGAAAATCACCAAAACGCCCTCGACTGCGCCGAGCTTCTGCGCATCGACCGGGAGCGCGGCGGCGACAAAAAAACGCACTGCGACGGCATGGTATACGAATGCGTCGCCCTCGCGGAGGCGCTTTTAAGGGAAAACGGAAAAATCCAATAAGAAACAGCTACAGCATAAGGAGGCGGCAGCATGGCGCAGATCACCGACCTGCATATGACAACCGATCCCGAGACGAGGCCGTATGTGCCCTGGAAGCTCATCGGGGATTTCATGACCGACACGTTCAGGGCCGTCGGCGTCCCGGCGGACGACGCGGCGCTGTGCGCGGACGTGCTGATGGAGAGCGACCGGCGCGGCATCGAGAGCCACGGCTGCAACCGGTTCAAGCCGATCTACATCGACCGCATCGTCGCCGGCATCCAGAAGCCCGTGACCGAGTACGAGATCATAAAGGAGACGCCGACGACAATCGTCGCCGACGCCCACGACGGCATGGGCATGGTCGCGTCGCACAAAATGATGACGGCGCTGATCGAGAAGGCCAAAGCCCTCGGCATGGCCATGGGCGCGATACGCAATTCGACGCACTACGGCATCGCGGGCTACTGGGCGACGATGGCGTCCGACGCGGGCATGATCGGCCTGACCGGCACGAACGCCCGCCCGTCGATCGCGCCGACGTTCGGCGTGGAGAATATGCTCGGCACGAACCCGCTGACGTTCGCCCTGCCGACGGACGAGCCGTTCCCGTTCTGCATCGACTGCGCCACGTCGATCACGCAGCGGGGCAAGATCGAGTATTTCGCCCGCGCCGGCATGGACACGCCCGCCGGCATGGTCATCGGCCGCGACGGCGGGGCCATGACGGACAGCGACCTGATCCTGAAGGAGCTTGTCGCGGGCGGCGCGGCGCTGGCGCCGCTCGGCGGCATCGGCGAGGAGCTGGCCGGCTACAAGGGCTACAGCTACGCGACGGTCGTGGAGATCCTCTCGGCGGCGCTGCAGGGCGGACAGTTCCTGAAGGCGCTGACCGGCGTCGGCCCGGACGGGGAGAAGCGGCCGTACCACCTCGGGCATTTCTTCCTCGTCGTGAACCCGGAATTCTTCTGCGGCGAGGCCGCGTTCCGCAAGACGGCGGGCGACATCCTGCGCGAGCTTCGCGCCTCGCAGAAGGCCCCCGGCCACGACCGCATCTACACCGCCGGCGAGAAGGCGTACATGACCTGGCTCTGGCGCAAGGATCGCGGCGTCCCGGTAGGCGAGGCCGTGCAGAAGGAATTCATAGAGCTGCGCGACCGCTACGGGCTGGATTATACATTCCCGTTTGAATAACTGTTCGGAACCGCTGGTTCCGAACAGGAAGGCTGCGGGCGCAAACTCTGCGAGGCAACGGGAGTTTCCGAACCGATACGAATACAAAAACTGCGAGGCGTAAGCTTCGCAGTTTTTTGATTGCTTTGTTTTATCCTACAGTTGTCCCCGGGACGCGGCGGAGGGCGGAGAGCACTTCTATCCGTGTGCCGGTGCGGCGCGCAAGCTCCACGGAGCGATCCATCAGCACCTGCGCGCCGCCGTGACAGAGCGCGAGCATATCGTCGAAGCTTATCGACGCGTATTTTTTCGCGGCCGGGTCGCGGCGGGGGTCGGACGTGTACACGCCGTCGACGTCCGTGAAGATCTGGCACCGCGCCGCGCCGAGGGCGGCGGCGAGGGCGACGGCGGTCGTATCGCTGCCGCCGCGGCCGAGGGTCGTCACGTCGTCCGCGTCGTCCGCGCCCTGAAAGCCCGCGACGAGCACCACGCGCCGCCGCCCCAGCTCCCGCCGGATACGGGATGTATCCACGCGGCGGATGCGGGCGGCGCCGTGCGCCGCGTCGGTGCGGACGCCGGCCTGCCGTCCGGTCAGGCTCACGGCGGGGATGCCCATCCGGGCAAGACAGATCGCCATGAGCGCCACGGAGCGCTGTTCGCCGGTCGCGAGCAGCATATCCAGCTCACGTTTCGGCGGCGACGGGTTCAGCTCCGCCGCGAGGGACAGAAGCTCGTCGGTCGTGTCCCCCTGCGCGGAGAGCACCGCGACCACGTCGTGGCCGAGCAGATACGCCTCCGCGATGCGTCCGGCGGCGGCCCGGACGCGTGCGGCGTCACCCACCGAGGTGCCGCCGTATTTCTGTACGATCAGCATTCGCTATCGCGTCTCCTTAAAGCCGTCATATAAACGGCGTTCATGATTATAGCACGCGATAATAAGCGGCGGCGTTGACGGCGGGGAGCTTTTCGCGGATCGTGTCCCGATCCATCGGCCCGGTGATGAAGCCGCACTCCTGGCTTGCGCCGTATATGGGGCTTGCGCCGGGGAACGCCGCCGTCACCTCGTCGGCGTGGGCGCTGGCGCGGACGTACCACTTCGATACGAGCGCCGCCTCCGGCGCGAGTACGCCGCCGGGTTTGCCGAGATCGGTGTCCCTGCGGTGTGCGCGGTGACGCGCCGCGTCGACGATGTCCGCCGCGACGGCGCTGGCCGTCGGGCGCTTGCCGGCGCCGGGGCCGTAGAACATGACCTCGCCCACGGCGCTGCCCCGCACGACGCAGGCGTTCATCACGCCGCTCACCGAGGCGAGAAGATGCTCGAGCGGGATGAGGTGCGGCTCGACGAACGCGCAGCAGCCGCCCGGTGCGCGCACGGCCCGGCCCAGCAGCTTGATCGTGTAGCCCAGCGCCCGCGCAAGCTCGAGATCGGCCGACGTCAGCTTCGTGATGCCCGTCGTCGGGATCGCGGCGGCGTCCATGTTCCAGCCGAACGCGAGGTCGGCGAGGATGGCGGTCTTGCGGCA
>CAJOFW010000184.1:2379-11908 GCA_905234005.1 uncultured Oscillospiraceae bacterium | reverse complement strand
TCGGTGTCCATCGCGGTCAGGATGAAATTCGTCGTGCCGTTCAATATGCCGAACACCTCGTCGATCCGGTTCGCCGCGAGGCACTGCGTCAGCGGGCGCAGAAGCGGTATGCCGCCGCCCACGCTGCCCTCGAAGAGGTAGTTCACGCCCTTTTCCCGGGCAATTTCATTCAGCTCCGCGCCGTGCGTCGCCACAAGCTCCTTGTTGCTCGAAACGACGCTCTTGCCGGCCAGCAGCGCCCGGCGGGTGTAGTCGCAGGCGTCGCCCGCGCCGCCGATGACCTCGGCCACGATCGACACGTCGGGGTCGTTCTCGATGACGGAGAAGTCCGTCACCATATAGTCGGCGTACGGGTCGCCGGGGTAGTCGTGCCGGACGAGGATATACTTCAGCGAGACCTCCTCGCCGACGGCGGCGGCGATCTTCTCCGCCTGCTCCGCCATGACCTCGGCTACGCCGCTGCCAACGACGCCGTAGCCCAATATCGCGTATTGTATCATATGCAATCCTCCGTCAGCCCGCCACAACGTCGGCGTGTATGACGCCCTCCACCGCGCCGAGCCGCGACAGCAGCTCCTCGGTCTTGACGCTCATCAGGTCGGTGTTCGCCGTGATCGTCACGGGGGCGACGCCGTTCGTCGGGATGCCCTGGTTGATCGTCAGGATGTTCGCGCCCGTATCGGCGAAGACGCCCAGCACGGTCGACAGCACGCCCATCCAGTCGCGCAGCATGAACCGGAAGGTGATGATCCGGCCCCCGGCCACGTTCTGGAACGCCTGGATCGCGTCCTTGTATTTGTAATAGGCCGAGCGCGAGATGCCCACCCGGTTCACGGCGTCCGCCACGGTCTGCACCTCGCCGGTATCGATCAGCTCCTGCGCCTCGGTCACGCGGATAAACACATCGGGCAGGGCGTCGCCGTCGACGATGTAATACCGCTTGATTTTCTCGTTTGCCATGGATAATGTCCCCCTTACAGCGCCACCTGTATTTGTATGGCGCACTGGCGTATTATTATATCCCATATTCGCGCCGTATGCAACCCCTTTTTGCGCCGTCCGCCAAGGTTATCGCTTCGACACCCGGTTGCAATCCCCGCCCGGAGCGGTTATAATACGGTTATCACATCACAGGGAGAGCATTGGGATGAGAACGAATTATCAGGCAATGTACGAGGCAAAGCGCGGGACGGTGGAGGACTGCCTTGACATCATCCGGTCGGGTATGGTCGTCGCGTTCGCGGCGGCGTGCAACGCGCCGGAGGCCATGCTGAACCGTATGCACACGATCGCCGACCGCGTCACCGACGTGAAGTGCATCAAGGGCCACGAGGGCGTCTACCCCTTCGTCACGATGGACGGCATGAACGGCCGTATCAACACCGGCTCCTTTTTCTTCGGGCGCGACCTCTCGCAGGGTATGCAAAACGGCAACTGCACGTTTATCCCGGCGGATATGTGCGATTACAGCACGTTCACCCAGACGCTGCACCCGTGCGACGTGTTCGCCGCCGCCGCGACGCCGATGGACGAAAACGGCAACCTGCAGGTTTCTCTGTGCATGATGTACGAGGATACCTGCTACGCCAGCGCCGACAAGATCATCCTCGAGGTCAACCCGAACCTGCCCCGCGTGCGCGGCGGGCTCGAGATCAACATCCGCGACGTGACGTGTCTGACCGAGGTCGACTACCCGATCAACGAGATCGCCGACGCGGTGCCGACGCCCGAGGAGGTCGCCGTCGCGAAGAACGTCCGCTCCCTGATGCGTGACGGCGACTGCATCCAGATCGGCATAGGCTCCCTGCCGAACGCGATCGCGAACGAAATGCGCGACCTCCGCGACCTCGGCCTGCACACCGAGATGGCCACGAATACGATCGGCCGGCTCATCAGCGAGGGCGTCATCAACGGCCAGCGCAAGAACTTCAAGCACGGGCAGCACCTGTTCATCTTCGCCGGCGGCTCGCCCGAGCTGTACCGCACCCTCGGCGAGAACCCCGCCTGCCGCATCGTCCGTCTACGGCGCGGACCCCATGATCATCATGAAAAACGACAACATGGTCTCCATCAACACCTGCGTCGAGATGGACCTGACCGGCAACATCTGCTCCGAGAGCATCGGCCCGCGGATCATCTCCGGCTCCGGCGGCGCGTTCGACTATGTGTACGGCGCGCTGCACGCCCGCGGCGGCCGCAGCGTCATGGCGTTCACGTCCATGACGAAAAAGGGCGTATCGAAGATCGTGCCCATGCTGGCGCAGGGCGCCGGGGTCACGATCCCCCGCAACTACGCCGACTAAAAAGTGATTGAGCTTCATTTTTGCCGGAAACCGCGCTTTTCGGCAAAAATACCTTCAGGCGAGCCTGGGCGAGCCTCTCGCGCCGACCAAACCCGGCAAGGCCGGGTGCGATAAGCGCGAGTAACCCTGTTCGGAACCAGCGGTTCCGAACAGCTAAAAAAAAGGCCGCATTTCCGGGGAAATGCGGCCTTTCTTTTATCTTTGTCAGGGTATAATGACGATGCTGCCGGTGTATTCGCCCGGTACGATCGGGGTCTCTGCGCCGTCGACGGTCATCGTGCCGGTCACGGCGCAGCCGTCGCCGACCGTGAGGCCGTTCAGGACGCTCTCGCCGGTGACGTTCCAGACGGAGCCGTCCGCCAGCGTGACGAACGCGCCGTGGGCGGTCTCATACGACGCGTCGAGGGCGTAGTCCGTAAAACCCTCGGCGGCGGCGACGGCGTTCCAGTGGGCGCAGTCGTACGCGTTCACCGCGCCGGTCAGCGTCGTGCCGGTGAGCGTGAGGACGAGGTCGCGCTGGTAGTCCTCGTGGATGACGTCGCCGGTCACGTCCATGCCGGTCATCGAGACGCGGACGCCGGGGTACTCCTCGCCGTCGGGCACGGCGTTCATGAACATCGTGTCGTTGTTGTAGACGGTCTGCAAAATCGCGCCGGTGCCGTTTTCGTCGGCAATCAGCTCCGCGTTCACAAGCTCGATGTCGGCGTTCGTGCTCTTGATGAGGATGACGGAGCCGGCGGTGTGGTCGATGTACGCCTGCTTCTGCGCGTCGTAGGCAACGCCCATGTCGAGGCTCAGGTCGGTGCGGAGGGTGCTGCCGTTCACGACGACGGGCGTCGAGTAGTAAGGCAGCTCCTCCTGCGAGTAGCCCTCATACGCCCAGTACGGGGGCAGGTTCACGCTGTGGATCATGATCGCGTTGCGGCCGCCGGATACGACGGAGCCGAGCGCCTTGTCGGGCCGGGCGGCCATATCGGCCTCGGTCAGCCGTGCGGCCATATCGGCGTTCGCCTCGCCGTCGGCGATCGTGCCGACCGTGACCGTGCCGTAGGTGCCGGAGATGATGCCGATCTCGGCGGCCTCGATGTCGGAGCCGTAGAGATAGAGGTTGCAGAACAGATCGGAGTACGCGCCGTAGCCGCCCTCGGTCGTGCGGGCCAGCGTGCCGTAGGCGTACAGGCTCAGCTCGCTCTCGTCCTCAGTCAGGGCCGGCTCCGCGCCGTCGGTGGACAGGGCCGCCCAGTTCGAGCTGATGATCGTGGAATTGACGTAGTACGCGTGGGACTGGCCGAGCGCCAGCGTCGTGCGGACGTTGCCGGCGACGAGCAGGTTGCCGGGGTTGCCGGACAGCGGGGCGGTCGGGTTCGGGTCGACGCCGACGACGACCGAGTCGCGGACGATCACCGCGCTCGCGCCGGAGTCCTGGATCGCGGAGCTTCCGACGGAGATGACCGCCTGATTCTCGACGACAAGCTCGCCGGTGCTGACGCCCACCGGGCCGGATACCTCGAGCGCGCCGGAGCCGGCATAGCCGTAGGACGCGGCGGCGCTGCCCTCGCTCGAGGCGACGTAGGCGTCGCCCGACGATTCGCCGGACGCGAACGCGCCGACGCTCAGGCAAAGGCAGAGCGCGAGGCACAGGACGAGGATGCTGCGAAGCTTCTTCATGATGCTGGTTTCCTCCTGCAGATTAAAATTCGGTAAGGCAATACCGCACAATAGGGGTGTGCGGATTGCGCAGACACAGGGAATACTTTGTGTATTCCCGAGGCTTTTTGTGAAATATGCCGGAAAAGATGCAAGCAAGACGTGCGCCTCCTATTTGTGCGGTGTTGCCTTAAGCTTATTATACACGCCCCGGCCCCGCCGCGAAAGCGCCGCCGGGGCGGTTCATTACCACGTTTTTGCGGGGATATACGCACGTTTTCATTGACATCGCCGCCGGACGGAAAAACCCGCGCCGCAGTCGCGGCGCGGGTTCGGTATGTTTTGCTGTTTGGGTTTTGCGGATTGGGGGTTTTCCCCGGCGCCGGTCGATTACGCCTCGGCCCTGTTCTTCTTGAGGAAGATGGTCTGGACGCCCTCGATGACGAGGATGATGGCCAGCACGACCATCGCGGCGGCGAAGATGAGCTGGAACCAGTTGCCCCAGGCCAGCTCGCCGGCGGCGAAGCCCTTGATCTTCGTGATGACGGTGGTGACGAGGCTCGTGAGCGTGGCGGCGAGCATGAAGAACATCGGGACGATGAACATCTTGTTGTTCTTGCCGGCGTTGCCGAGCCAGGCGCAGACGGCCATGAGCGCGATGCCCGCGAGGAGCTGGTTGGCGGAGCCGAACAGCGCCCAGATCTGGGAGAGCTTCAGCGCGCCGAGCGTGCAGCCGATGACGACCATGATGATCGTGCCGACCAGCGGGTGGGCGAGGAATTTGCGCACGCCGGTCGCGTCATGCCAGGTGGCCTCGTCCTCGTGCAGGAACAGCTCGGTGAACATGAAGCGGCTCAGACGCGTGCCGGAGTCGAGGCTCGTCAGCGCGAAGACGGAGACGGCCAGCGTCAGCAGGGCGTAGATCGTCTTGTAGACGGTGGTGGTGTCCGCGCCGAACATCGTGGCGATACCGGCGGCGAACGCGACGGACGGGGAGCCGAACTCGCCGTTCGTGTACTTCGTGAAGACCATGCCGACCGCGATCAGCGCGATGACGGCGAGGCCGGACTCGATGAGCATGGAGCCGTAGCCGATGGGCTTGGCGTCGCGCTCGTTCGAGAGCTGCTTGGAGGAGGTGCCGGAGGCGATCAGGCTGTGGAAGCCGGAGCACGCGCCGCAGGCGACCGTGATGAACAGCGCCGGGAACAGGGTGCCGATGGAGGTCTTCCAGCCGGTGAAGGCGGGCAGCTCGAACGTCGCCGTGCCGGCGAACGTGGAGAAGATGATGCCGAACAGGGCGATGATCATCATCGCGTACAGCAGGAAGCTGGAGAGGTAGTCACGCGGCTGGAGCAGGATCCACACCGGGACGAGGGAGGCGATCGTGATGTACACGCCGATGAAGACGATCCAGAAGCCGCGGCCGGCGACGAGGCCGACGTTCAGGCCGAAGATCAGCATCGCGATGATGCAGACGATGCCGATGATCGTGGCGGGCAGGGTCTTGAGGCCGGCGCGGTTCGTGAGCAGGCCGTAGATGATCGCGAGGACGATGAACAGGACGGAGACCATCGCGGTCGTCTCGTTGCCGGTCGGGGTCGTGTTGAGGACCATGCCGGCGGTGTCGGAGGCGAACGTGCCGGCGACGACGTTGACGAACGAGGCGATGACGAGGATCAGCACGAGCAGCGCGAAGATGATGAAGAGCTTCTTCGCACGGGCGCCCATCGAGTCCTTGATGATCTCGCCGACGGACTTGCCGCCGTGACGGACGGACGCGAACAGCGCGCCGAAGTCGTGAACGCCGCCGATGAAGATGCCGCCGATCACGCACCACAGGAACACGGGAACCCAGCCGAACACGGCCGCCTGGATGGGGCCGTTGATCGGGCCTGCGCCCGCGATGGACGAGAAGTGGTGTCCCATGAGGACGATGGGCTTCGCGGCGACGTAGTCGACGCCGTCGTCCATCTCCACGGCCGGGGTCTTGCGGTCGGGGTCGATGCCCCACTGCTTCGCAAGCCAGGAGCCGTAGAAGACATAGCCCAGGATGAGCAGCACGATGGCTGCAAGGATGATTCCGATTGCCATGACATTTCTCCTACTCTGATAGATTTATATTGCCAAGGAGCTTCCGCAGACCGCGGCCCATGCGGTTGCAGGCCGTGCGGCCGGTGGAGGTCTCCAACGCAATCACGCGGTAGTTCGACCAGCCCTGAAGCGTGAGCCTGTAGCTCTTGCTCCGGCGGAGTTTTCGGATGTACGCGGCGGCGGCGGGGTCGATCGTGTCCGCCAGCAGGATGAGGCCGACGTCCGTGCTGCGGTGGTTCGGGCCGGGCTTTGCGCGGCGCAGGCCCTCCGTCCACGCGGCGGTATCGTAACGCACGGCCTCGTCCGGCGTCAGACGCTCCGTCACCGCGAAGAAGACGTACTCGTGCGCGTCCGACTCGGCCATTTTCGCCGCCCTGACGAGGAAATACTGCTCGCTGTGGGAGTGGAACGCGGCCTCCGCCCGAAACGGCTCGATCGCGCCGTCCCTTGTGACGTCGTAATACGCCTCAAACAGCGGCAGAACCCTATCGAGCGCGGCGGCAGCGGTCATACGGTCGGTCTCCAGTCTCCCCGTCCGGGAAAAATAAACAAAGTGTAAATAACGGCGCAATTATTTTAATGCGTTTTTGGCGGATTGACAAGGGCTTTCGCGAAAAAAACCGCGAAAATTTCACCGGCGCGTCAGTTTTCAGCCGGTTTTCCGAATTCCGCCTCGGGGACGCGGCGTTTCAGCTCCTCCATCACGGCGACGGCGGCCCGCGCCCCGGGGAGCTGCACCTGACACAGCTCGCCCGCCTCGCCGCACACGACGAGGTTCTCCAGCTCGAACGCGCCGCTGCCGCAGCACATCTTCGCCGGGATGAGCTGTACGCGCCGGAATACCCGGCGCACGTCCCGGTAGGGGATGTAGTGGGCGCTCAGCCCCGTCCGCACGAAGAGATGCAGCTCGCCGATACGGAGCTTTCCGATCTCCCGGGCGGCTTTGTACTCCGAGGTCAGCGCGTCTTTATCGGCCGTGACGGACGCGAGCGGTTCAAATTTCATGGGAGGCTCCTTTCCCGCGCACCGGCGCGGCGCTGTCATTGCCATCGAGCGCATTATAGCACACGCCCGGCCCGGTTGTCCATGCCGCGACGGCAATTGTTGCGATTTGCGGCGCGGTGTGGTATAGTGGCCGTATAGACAATCATTTCACGGGAGGTCGCACCTATGAAAGGCATAACTACGAATGCAATCCCTCGCCTCATCGCCTGTCTTTTGGCGCTCGCGCTGCTCGGCGGGCTGCTTGGCGGCGCGGCGCTGGCGGACGGCGGCGTGACGGACGTCGTCGACGCCGGCGTCATCCGCGCCGCCGTCGAGAGCCGGATATCCGGCACGGACATATTCGCCGCCGCCGGGTCGGACGGCCTGACCGTCGGGGACGCGCCCGTCGCGGACGTGTCCGACGCGGAAGCAGCCGACGCCCCCGCTCCGGACGGCGCCGCCACGCTGCCGTGGTGCCGGCTCGATTCGTCGTCCTACGACCAGACCTTCACCTACGGCGACGAGGGCACCTTCACGCTGTACGTGGGCTACGGCAGCTACAGCCCCCTCACCGCCGCGTTCGTCGCGAGATCGAGGAGGGCAATGAAGTCGGCTATACCGTCGACCTCATCGAGTCCTCGTACTCCACGTACACGCTGACGCTGCCGGCCTACGAATACGACGCGGGCACGTACTATCTCGTCGTCTTCACCTTCTACGAAGACAGCTCCGGCGAGGCGGTGATGAACGAGGACTCGAACGACTTCTGCGAATTCACCGTCGCGCCGCGCAGCGTCGCCGGGGCCTCCGTGAAGCTCACGCCCTCCGCCGTGAACGCGGGCAGCGCGCCGACGTCCGCCGCCGTCGTCGTGGACGGCCGGACGCTCACGCAGGACGTCGATTACACCGTCCGCTACGCCGACTACGCGTCCGCCGGCACCGGCACCGCGACGGTCACCGGACGGGGCAACTATACCGGCACGGCCACGGCCACGTTCACGGTGAAGGCCGTGCTCCCGTTCACGGACGTGCCCTCGAACGCCTCGTATTACGCCGCCCTGCAGTGGGCCTACGGCAGCGGCATCGTGAAGGGCACGTCGGCCACGACGTTCAGCCCGAACGACAACTGCACCCGCGGCCAGTTCGCGCTGATGCTCTACCGTCTCGCCGGAAAGCCCGACGTGACCGGCGTCGCCAACCCCTTCAAGGACGTGAAATCGTCCGCCGCGTACTACAGGGCCGTGCTCTGGGCGTATAACGAGGGGATCATCAAGGGCACCTCGGCGACGACGTTCAACCCGAACGGCACCGTCACACGCGGCCAGATCGTGCTGATGCTCTACCGCATGGCGGGCAAGCCGGCGGTCACGAACACGACGAACCCGTTTTCCGACGTGAAGCCGTCCGACTCGTGCTACAGGGCCGTCCTCTGGGCCGTGGAGAAGGGCATCACAAAGGGCACCTCGGCCACGACATTTGCCCCGAACAACCCCTGCACACGGTACCAGCTCGTGCTGTTTCTGTACCGGTTTAACAATATAATGGGATATATCTGACGGGATATATCGGACAGGTTTTTCGAGCATCTATAAATATTTTTCGGAATACACGGAGGTACACACATGAACATTGATTTCACCGGCAGGGTCGCCGTTGTGTCGGGCGCGGGGAGCGGCATCGGGTTTGCGTGCGCCGAGGCGCTGGCGAAGTCCGGCGCGGCCGTCGCGATGGTCGGCCGGAACGCCGACAAGATCCAAAAGGCCGCCGCCATGCTCGCGGACGCGGGCACGGTCGCCCCGTACGCGCTCGACATCGCCGACGCCGCCGCCATCCCCGCCGTCGTGGAGCGCATCCGCGCCGACCTCGGCGAGATATCCGTGCTGATACAGGCGGCGGGCGTCATGACCGGCGGGCCGGGTCTCGAGCTGACGCCCGAGGCGTGGGACGCCGTCATGGAGACGAACGCGAAGGGCACGTTTTTCCTGATGCAGCAGGTCGTGAAGCAGTCGATGGCCGCCCACGGCGGCGCGATTTTGAACATCGCGTCGATGGCCGGCATACGCGGCATGGTGCCGCCGATGTGCTCCGCGCCGTACAGCGCGAGCAAGGGCGCGGTCGTCGCGATCACGCTGCAGGCCGCGTCCGAGTGGGGTCATCTCGGCGTCCGCGTCAACGCGATCGCGCCGGGCGGCACGGCGTCCTTCAATACCGGCGTCGTCACGCCGCACGACGGCCCCGGCGGCAACCCGCCCCCGGTCACGAACTACGTCCCGACGGGCCGCGTCATGAACACGCCCGAGGAGATCGCCGCCGCCGCCGCGTTCCTCTGCTCCGACCTCTCCGGCAACACGACCGGCCAGGTCATGGTCATAGACGGCGGCGCGTCCATCGTCGGATATTGATACTGTTCTCCGATTAAAAGCTTCGTCTCGTTACCGGGCGCAAAGCCTTGGAATTGCTGCCTTTTCGAGCGAATACAAAGTTCTTTTTGATACTTTTTCTTT
>CAJOFW010000184.1:712-2310 GCA_905234005.1 uncultured Oscillospiraceae bacterium | reverse complement strand
CTCCCGGGTGTTGCGCTTTGGTTTTTGTGCCAGTTGGAATCTGCCACGGCGTTTTTCAAGTGTAGTGTAGCAAACTATGCGGGGAAATGCAAGGGAGAATTTCCCGCCGCCGGGGTTACTTTCCGACGCTTATGCTTGCGAATTGTCGATGGGTATGGTATTATGACTGCGGTGTTGCCGGATCAAAAAGCGGTCGGCCCTCCTGACGGAGGGCGGCTTCAAGCCCTCCGATCTCACTTCAGGAGAGGAGGGCCGCCCATGAGTACATCAGAGATTTTTGAACTCTGCCTTGTTATCATCGGCATTTGCAACCTGTTCATACAGGCGAAAAAGAAGTGAAGTGACCGCCGGAACCACCCAAAGTTTGGCGATCACTTCGACTAGCTGAGGGCCGACCGTTTTCCGGCAGCACTTTTTGTATACCCATTATACCCGCCGCGGCGGCTGTTTGTCAAGCAAAAACGCCGCGTCGGTCAATCATGGATCACCGCCGCCGGGGCTTTTGGCCCGGCGGTTTTTTCTGCCCGGCGGGACTGTGCCCCGCCTGTTTTTTCTGCCCGGCGGGGGATTTGCGCGGCGGGGGCGGCGGGGTGACGAGGCAGCGCCTGTCATAGCCGATCAGATCCTCCCGTCCGGCCTCGCGCAGGGCCTCGAGCACGAGCTTTTTCATGTCCGGCCGCTTCCACTGCAGAAGCGCCCGCTGCATCGCCTTTTCACGCGGCGCGCGGGGGACGTACACGGGCTTCATCGTGCGCGGGTCGAGGCCGGTGTAATACATACACGTCGACAGCGTGCCCGGCGTGGGGTAGAAGTCCTGCACCTGCTCGGGCTGACGGCCCGTGCGGTTTAAGTATTCGGCGAGGGCTATGGCGTCGGCGAGGGTGCTGCCGGGGTGGGACGAGATCAGATACGGCACGAGATACTGATCCCGCTCGTATTTCCGGTTCATGCGCCGGTACTTCTCCATGAACCGGTTGTACACCTCGTTGTGCGGCTTGCCCATGTAGTCGAGCACGCTGTCGATGCAGTGCTCGGGCGCTACCTTGAGCTGGCCGGAGATGTGGTATTTGACAAGCTCGGCGAAGAACGCGTCGTTTTTGTCCTCGAGCAGGTAGTCGAACCGGATGCCCGAGCGGACGAAGACCTTCTTCACGCCGGGCACGGCCCGGAGCTTCCGCAGGAGGGCGAGATAGTCCGAGTGGTCGGCGTCGAGATTTTTGCACGGCGTGGGCGTGAGGCAGTTTTTCCCTTTGCACAGGCCGCGCCGGAGCTGGGCCTGACACGACGGGCGGCGGAAGTTCGCGGTCGGGCCGCCGACGTCGTGCACGTAGCCCTTGAACAGCGGGTGGCGGGTCATCGCCTCCACCTCGCGTATGACGGACGCGTGGCTCCGGGACGTGATCATCCGCCCCTGGTGGAACGCGAGCGAGCAGAAATTGCACGCGCCGAAGCACCCCCGGTTGTGGATGACCGAAAACCGCACCTCGTCGATCGCGGGCACGCCGCCCTGCTCGTCGTACATCGGGTGCGGGTCGCGGGTGTAGGGAAGCTCGGACACGCGGTCGAATTCGCGTGTGGACAGCGGCATCTGCGGCGGG
>CAJOFW010000184.1:0-680 GCA_905234005.1 uncultured Oscillospiraceae bacterium | reverse complement strand
ACGGGGTCGTGCTCGTCGTACTCGATCATGTTCGCCTCGGCGTACGCCCGTTTGTCGGCGCACACGTCCTCGTAGGACGGGCACTCCACGGTCTCGAACGGACAGCCCGCTGTGTCCGCGGCGATGTAGCCCGTGCCGCGCACGTCGGTGATGGCGCGCACGGGCACGCCGGCGGCGAGACGGGATACGATCTCCCGCTCGGCGGTCTCGGCCATGCCGTAGACGAGAAGGTCGGCCTTCGAATCGAACAATATCGACCGCCGCACCCTGTCCTCCCAGTAGTCGTAGTGCGCAAAGCGCCGGAGCGACGCCTCCAGCCCGCCGATCACGATGGGCAGGCCGGGGAACGCCTCGCGGGCGCGGTTCGCGTACACGATCGTGGCCCGGTCGGGCCGGAGACCGGCCCGCTTTCCCGGGGAATAGAAATCCTCGCTCCGGCGCTTTTTCGCGGCGGTGTAGTGGGCGACCATCGAGTCGAGGTTGCCCGCCCCGATCAGCGCCGCGAGCCGGGGCCGGCCCATCGCCCGGAACGCGGACGCGTCCCTCCACGGCGGCTGGGCGAGGATGGCGACGCGGTAGCCGTCCGCCTCGAGCACGCGGGCGATCACGGTCGGGCCGAAGCTCGGGTGATCGACGTACGCGTCGCCGGTGACGACGAGAAGGTCGTAGCCGTCCCAGCC
>CAJOFW010000183.1 GCA_905234005.1 uncultured Oscillospiraceae bacterium | reverse complement strand
GGCGCCGGCTCCGTAGGCGGCGGCGTGACGGCCGACGGCACCCTCGACGTAGCGGCCGCCGCCGCGGCCATCGCCGACACCGGCGCTGCCGCGAGCGAATCCGCCTCCACCGAGGCCCCCGCCTCCGCCGAAGCCCCCGCTTCCGGCGAGGCTTCCGCTGAGGCTTCCGGCGAAGCGTCCGGCGAGGCTTCCGGCGAGGCTTCCGAGGAAGCTCCTGTCGAGGAGGCGTCCGAGGGCCTGACGGCTGAGACCGCCGCCACGCTCGTCATCTCCTTCATGATGGGCTGATCGGCCAATCCGACTGTGATCCGGCGGGGCCGTGGTTTCACCCACGGCCCCGCTTTTTTGAAATTTTGCAAAAATCCGGCCCGAAAGCCCTTGACAAAACCGGCCTCGTCGCATATAATTATAAAGCTGTTTGGCGGCGTAGCTCAGTTGGCTAGAGCACGCGGTTCATACCCGCGGTGTCACCGGTTCGAATCCAGTCGCCGCTACCAACACAAAGGGGAGAGGCTCCTCCTCTCCCCTCTTATTATGGAGGCTTAGCTCAGCAGGTTAGAGCGCATGCTTCACACGCATGAGGTCGCGCGTTCGAGTCGCGCAGTCTCCACCATCTTTTCGGCCCGTTGGTCAAGTGGTTAAGACACCGCCCTTTCACGGCGGTAACATGGGTTCGAGTCCCGTACGGGTCATAAAATCCCGAAAGCCTCAAGGCTTTCGGGATTTTTTGCGTTCCGGGGCTTTGCGTTCGCGTGATTTTGCCCGGCTTTGCCCCGAGGAAGGAATTATACTGTTACCCGATTAAAAGCTTCGTCTCGTTGCCGGGCGCAAAGCCTTGGAATTGCTGCCTTTTCGAAGCGAATATAAACTTCTTTTTGATGCTTTTTCTTTAGGGAAAAAGTATTACAGCGCGCTCCAGCCGCCGTCCACGCCGAGGATCTGGCCGTTCACGAAGGCGGATTCGTCGCTGGCGAGAAACAGCGCGGCGGCGGCGATGTCGGTGCCCTGACCCATCGCGGGGATCAGACCGAGAACGCCCCGTATGCGGCCGTAGCCGTCCGGGTCGGGCATGCCCATGGCCGCGCTGATCTCGGTGTTGATGCTGCCCGGGGCGATCGCGTTGCAGCGGATGCCCTCCTTGCAGTACGCGAACGCGGTGTGGCGCACAATGGCGTTGACGGCGGCCTTCGCCGCGCCGTAGACGACGCCGGCGGCCTGGTGCTGCGCGCCGAAGGACGAGACGGTGATGATGTTGCCGCCGCCGCCCTGCGCCTGGAACACGTTGACCGCCTTCCGGGTCGCGGCGAGGGGGCCGTAGACATTGATCGCCATCACGCTCTCGTATTTCTCATCGGAGAAATTCGCGGCGGCGGCCATGTTGTCCATGACGCCGGCGTTGTTTACGAGCACATCCAGCCTGCCGAACGCCTCGACGCAGGCGTCGATCATGGCCTCGCAGTCCTCCTTCTTCGACACGTCGCCGGTGAACGGGACGATCCTTCCCGCCTCGCCGGCCAGCGATTCGGCCAGCGCCGCGAGCCGGTCGGTGCGGCGGGCCACGGCGACGACCGAGGCGCCCTCCTTCACGAACAGCTCCACGATCGCCTTGCCCATGCCGGACGAAGCGCCGGTCACAACGATGGCTTTGTTTGCAAGTCTCATAAAAAGTACCTCCCGGGTGGATTTATCAATAGTATAACACATTTGCGTCCCCTATGCCACCCGCAAATCCCGCATTTCCCCGCCCTGGCAAAAAACAGGACAGGGCGGCTTTTTCAGCCGCCCTGTCCCGCAAGAAAAGGAGAGGAGGTAAAATGAGAAAACAGTTTCGGTCTTCCGGTTTCGGTGGTTCCGGTCTTTCTTTCAGCCTGTGACTGTATGATACAGCACCCGGCGCGAAAAGTCATGAACGAATCGGAAACCGTCTGTGAACGTTCTGTGAAAGTCACCGCCGGACGTACACGGCAAGCCCGTCCGCCGCCGTCCCGGCCGGGAGGTACGCCCGAAAGCCGTCCGCCCCCGGTATCGCCTCGTACACGACGCCATCGGCAAGGACGTACACCGGCGAGTCGACCGCCGCATCGGGCAGCGTGCCCGTGACGGCCGCGCACCCGTCGGGCGCGTTATCCGCCGCGCCGACGGAAATCTCGCTCTCCACGGCCTCCATGCCGGCCAGAACCGCCGCGTCACGCACCGGCGACGGGTAGACAGCCGGGTATTTCAAGAGATAGTCCAGCGTCCGTTCGGCCAGCTCCGCCACGACGACGGTCGCGCCGGTCTCGTCGATGAGGTCGAGCCGGTAGCTGTTCATGCGGGTGATGTACGCGCTGCCGAAGCGGTCGGCGAGGTACGGATAGAGGCTCCGGCCGGAGGAATCCCGAAACAGCAGCAGCGCCCCGTCCGCGCCGGCGTTCTCCGTCGTGATCGTCATGTCGTCGGTCGAGCGGAAATCGCTCGTGTACGAAAACGAGAAGCCCGAAGCGGGCGCGTAGTCGGCCTCGGTCGCCGTGCCGGTCGGGTACAGCATCGCGTACAGGTCGCCGGTGTGCCCGTCCTGTTCGATGAACGCGCCGCCGAACCAATCGCCTGGAAGCCCCGCCGCCGACAGGATTTCGTCCGCGGCGAGGGCGGCGCCTCTGCCGTTCCAGTGGCTGTCCCAGCGCCAGTACAGCGCCTCGTCGACGGCCGTGAACGGCCCGTACAGGTCGACGTTTGCCACGCCCATTTCGTCGAGGGCGTCGTACAGCCGCTCCCGGTTCGACCCCGCCGCCACGGTCACATACGACGGCGCGTGCTCCGGATACAGCGTGTATTTCCCGCACGGCGACACGAACAGAAACCGCGCCCCCCGGCTCGCGGCGTACTCCTGCATCAGCGCCAGCGAACGGGCGCAGCACCAGATCTCCCGGTCGGTCATCTGCCCCGCGCCGGAGATATCGTTCACCGCCGCGCCGTAGAACAGCCAGCCGTCCGGGCCGAGAAGCACGTCGTCGTTCGACGACGTGTGAAACAGCGTGGCGCAGAGCGTGTCCCACGCGGTGATGGCCGCGAGCCTCGGAAAGAAGCCCTTGCCGACGTAATCGCGCAGCTCGTCGGGCAGATCGAGGTTGAACGAGCCGTCATAGCCGAACACCCGCGGCGCCGGGGCCGCCGCCTCGTTCGCGGCAGGCTCCGCCGGGCCGGCGATCAGAAGCCCCGCGAGGGGCGCGAGGCAGGCGAGGAAGAACACGGCGATGATGAGCCTGTACCAGATCGTTTTCATGGCGCTCCCCCCATCGAAGCAAAATCGGCGTGCGTTTGAACCGCTGTCGGCACGGATGCTTCCGGGCCCGCAAACGTTCTCAAATTAAAAGCTTTGTTTTGTTACCGGGCGCAAAACCTTGGAAACGCTGCCTTTTCAAAGCGAATACAAAGTTCTTTTTGATACTTTTTCTTTCAAGAAAAAGGTTCAAAACTGCAGATAGATAAACGGCTGGAAGCCGTTCGCGGCGATGCTCATGACGCACAGCGCAAGCAGCGCCGCGCACACGGCGTAGGACGCAGGCTCCCCCCAGCGCCCCGTGTGCGCCCGGAGCCACGGCACGACGGGCAGACAGCCGATCACGCCGGCGGCGAGGCAGAACACCGTAAGCCCCGTCAGCGACCGCTGCAAAAGCAGCGTGCCCGCCGCCGTGAACCGCCAGCCCGCGGCCATCGCCGCGAGCATCGACCCGGCCTGCGCAAGGCTCTCCGCCCGGAACAGCACCGTGCCCACGAGGATGACGGCGATCGTGTACATCCGCAGGACGGCCCGTCCGCCGCGTGTTTGCGCAAGGCCGTCCGTCCGGATGACGCCGACGCCCTCGAGCACGCAGAACAGCCCGTGCCACAGCCCCCACAGCACAAAGCTCCACGCCGCGCCGTGCCACAGTCCCGTCAGCAGCCACACGACGGCGGACGGGATCAAAATCGCGAGCCGGTTCGCCGTGGGGCGGCCGTGCTTCGCGGCCCATTTTTTGTACAGCCGCTGCTGGGGCTTCGCCATGACGATCGGCATATAGAGGTAGTTTCGAAACCACGTCGTGAGGCTGATGTGCCAGCGCTTCCAGAAATCGGTCATGCCGAGGGCGGTGTACGGTTGGCTGAAGTTCTCGGGCAGCTCGAAGCCGAAGACGGCGGCGACGCCGAGCGCCATATCGGTGTAGCCCGAGAAGTCGAAGTAGATCTGCACGGCGTAGCCCAGCGCCCCGAGCCACGCCGCCCGGGCGTCGACCGCCGCCCCGGCGTAGACCGAGTCGACGAACGCTCCGACGACGTCGGCGATAAGCAGCTTCTTCGACAGCCCGAGGACGAACCGGCGCAGACCCCGCGCCGTCTTCTCCGGCGTACACGACCGGTCACGGAGCTGCGGCGCGGTCGATTTCCACGACAGGATCGGGCCGGACAGGATCGTCGGAAACAGCGCGATGTACAGCGCGGTGTCGATGAGATTGCGCGAGACGTTCGACGGCCTGCGGTAGACCTCGATCACATAGCCCAGCCCCGTGAACGTGAAAAACGACACGCCGAGCGGCAGGGCGATCGACGGCACGGGCAGCGACAGCCCCGTCAGGGCGTTCAGCGTCTCCGCGAAAAAGCCGAGGTACTTGCAGACAACGAGAAGGCCGACGTTCAGCGCCGCCGTCAGGGTCATGACGGCACGCCGCGCCGGTTTTTTCGCCTTGTCCCACGCGCCGAGCACACGCCCCGCGCCCCAGTTCACGAAAATCGAGGCGAGAAGCACCGGCGCCCGCGTCAGCCCGCCGAAGCAGTAGAACACGAGGCTTACGCACAGAAGCACCGCGTTTTTCGCCCGGATGCCCGGCGTCAGCCGGTAGACCGCGTATGCCGCCGGGAAAAACGCGAAGAGATAGATCGCGCTCGAAAATACCAAGGCTCTCCCCCCTTTTGAATGACGTGATAACCCAAGCCGCCCGGAAACCCGGAGCGCCCCCGAATACCCGGAGCGCCCCCGGATATGCGATCATATCCGGGGGCGCTTCCATTGCGGGGAGTGGGATTACTCCGCCGTGGCCTCCTGAACGGCCTCCTGAACGGCCTCCTCGGCCTTCCGGGCGGCGTCGGCGGCGGCGTCGTCCGCGAAGACAACGATGTCGTCCTCGACGGTCTTGCCGGCGTTTTCGTCGATATTCAGCGCTTCCATGGCCTTCTTCTTGGCCTTGCGCCACACGACGCCGATGACGGCGCCGGCGACGACGACGACGCCGACGACCGCCTGCAGCACGAACGTGGTGACGGACGGGTCAACATACGCGGCAAAGGCCGGGGCCGTCAGCATCAGGCCGATGCAGGTCAGATAAAACGCGAAACGAAGCTTTTTCAAGGCAGTTTCCTTCTTTCTCATAAGTAGTGCTCGCAAACAGCGTGTTCAGTATAGCATTGAACCGGCCGTTAGGCAAGTGGCATTTTGAAATTAACAGGCATTTCAAACATTGCGGATTACCGGTAGATGTAGACGCGGGTGCCGTTGGGGACGTTGTCGTAGAGCCACTTCGCATTCGCGATGGCGAGGCGGACGCAGCCGTGGGACAGGTTCATGCCGAGGCGGCTGTCCTGCACGGAGCCGTCGGCGTTGTAGAGCGTGCTGTGGAAGTAGTACCCGCCGACGATGATCGTGTAGTAGTAGCACCACGAGCCGTAGGAGACGAAGTAATAGCCCCTGCCGCTGATCGAATACGAGCCGGTCGGCGTCGGCGTGGACTCCTTGCCGGGGGTGCAGTCCCAGAGGAATTTGAGCGTCCAGTTCCGGTACGAGCCCTCGAACACCGCCGTCTTGCAGCCGGTGGTATCCACGAGGATCAGGTATTTCGTGCTGCTCGAGAAGCTCTGCGCCTTCTGCGTCATGATGTACGCGGCCGAGAGCGAGGCGACGCCGTTTTCGTCGAGGTCGTAGTTGCCGACCGTCGTGCTCACGGCCATCGCGCCGACGGGCCGGCCGTCGTCGTGCGACGTCTTATAGAAGTAGTACCGCACGCCGTCGATGACCTGCCAGCCGGTCTGCATGACGCCGTCGGCGTCCATGTAATACGTGTTGCCCTTGAAGCTGAGCCAGCCGCGTGCCTTGCCGCCTGTCTTTTTGATGAAATAGGTATTGCCGTCGACCTTCACAAAGCCGCGCTGTTTGATGCCGCCGGGGGTATACGCGCCCTCCGTGTCGCCGATGACGGCGCGAACCATGAACGTGTTCCGGCCCTGCGGCGCGGACGCGTCCGTATATTGGAGCGTGCCCGCCGGGACGCTGCCGACGAGGACCCAGCCCTCGCCCGTGACCTTCCGGTAGACGTTGTAGCCCGTCGCGCCGGTCACGGCCTCCCATTTGACCTTGACGCCGCCGTCGGTGCGGATGGCGTCCGTGAGCGCGGGCGGATCGACGCGTATGACGGCAAGGCCCGTATCGTCACAGGCGCTCGTCACATCGCCCCGACAGGCCCGGACGGTGTATTCGTAGGACTTGCCGCCCACGGCGGTCTCGTCGATGTACGCCGCCGCCGTCGGATCCTCGACCGTCGCGATCAGCTTCCAGCTCCCGCCGGGGGCGCGGCGGTAGACGAGGAAGCTCTCGGCGGTCTTCATCTGCTTCCAGGTGATCTTCACGCCGGCCGCGAGGTTTGCCCACCGCTTCAAGACCGGCGCGGCGAGGAAGGTGACCGTCACGCCGCCGTCGGGCGCCGCGTCGCCGTCGGTAAGGGCGCAGACGGCGTAGGTATACGTCCGGCCGGAGAGGGCCGTCGTGTCGGTGAAGGCGTTCTCCGCCGTCTCGCCGACGACCTGCCAGTCCCCGTCTCCCAGACGGCGGTAAACGCGGTACGCCGCCGCGCCGTCAATCGCCCTCCAGCGGAGGAAGACGCCGTCAACCGTCAGCGACGCGGCGATGATCTCCGCCGCCGCCGGGTCTGTATTCCGTTCGGATTCCGCTCCGCAGCGGCGTCGGTTTCATTTGCCGCAGCCGGATCGGATTCCGCTGCTGTCGCCGGGTCGGTTTCATCCGCCGCAGCCGGGTCGGTTTCGGTTTCCGCAGCCGGGTCGGCTTCTTCCGCCGCCGGCGTATCGTCCGCCTCTGCGCCGTCCCATACATCGAGCACGGCCTCCGCCGCGCCCGCGTCCTCCGCCGCCAGCGCCGGCATGCCGCCGAACGCCATGCCGAAGGTCATGCTCAGCGCAAGAAGCAGCGCCGCAATTCGTGTAGTTTTCATCTCTCTCCTCTTGGATGCGTATGTGAGCATACCGGGCAGGTATGCTCACCGTGGTTTTATGCCGCTCTTTGATCGGAAGCTTCTCTCCGTTACCGGGCGCGAAGCATCGACCGCGTCAGGACACGGCTGCTCTCGTCCTTCTCGACGCCGAGGTTTTCCCTGTAGATGTCCGTCGCCTTCTGCACCTCGCTGAGGACGTTTGTCATCATGGCAGACGCCTCCGCGAGAGAGCCGGCGTTCTCCAGCTTGATCTGCTGGTCGCGAATCTCCTTTCTGGCCTGGGCAAGCTCCCACTCGAGCCTGTCGCAGCGGCGGCGCTGCTCCAGAAGAAGCTCGAGCAGCTCAA
>CAJOFW010000182.1 GCA_905234005.1 uncultured Oscillospiraceae bacterium | reverse complement strand
TTCGACATAAAGACCCTGGACGGCTTTCTCAGCACCGGCTACAACGCCGACACCATGAGCTGCAAGGGCATCAAGACCTCGAACAACGACGACGACGGCTCCGACCGTGAAAACCAGCTCACGATCACCGGCGGCACGTTCACGCTGGACTGCGCCGACGACGCGATCCACTCCGACGGACACATCGTCATCACCGGCGGCACGTTCGAGATCTACTCCGGCGACGACGGCGTCCACGCCGACACGTCGCTGACGCTCGGCAGCTCGTCCGGCGGCGGCCCGACGATCCACGTCCGCATCAGCTACGAGGGTCTCGAGTCCGGCGCGATCTACATCTACGACGGCGACTACACCGTCGTCGCGAACGACGACGGCCTGAACGCGGCCGGCGGCACGGGCGCCGGCGGCAACGACAACTTCAACCCCGGCGGCCGTCCCGGCGGCCGTCCCGGCGGACGCGGCGGCTTCACGGCCCCCGGCGCGGGCGGCGCAGGCTCGGGCTACGTCATGGAGATCTACGGCGGCAGCCTCTACGTCGTCGCCTCGGGCGACGGCCTCGACTCCAACGGCAATCTCTCGCTCTACGGCGGCGACATCGTCGTGTGGGGCCCCGCGTCCTATACGCAGAACGCCGCCCTCGACTGCGACGGCACGCTGCTCATCAAGGGCGCGACCGTGTTCGCGGCCGGCTCCAGCTCCATGCTCGAGACGCCCTCGAGCGCGAGCCAGCCGTATCTCTCCGTGCGGCAGAATGTGTCCGCCGGCTCGGTCGTCACCGTGACGCATGACGGCACGACCGTGTTCCAGGACGCCGCCCCGAAGAACATCCAGCACATCTACTACTCCTCGCCCGACATGGCCTCCACCGCGGACTGGAGCGTATCGGTCGGCGGCACGGCCGCCCCGGCCATCGCCGACGTCACGAGCACCGGCGACGGCGTCGTCATCACCTGGGACGCCGTGACCGGCGCGGCGGGCTACGCCGTCTACCGCCAGCCCGAGGGCGAGAGCTGGGACCGCATCGGCTACGTGACCGGCGCGACCGCCTACACCGACGCGGACGTATCCGCCGGCGTCACCTACAGCTACTGCCTCTACGCGTACAACAGCGCCACGGGCACCTGGAGCGCCAGAAGCGAATTTGCCTCCGTCACGTACAACCCGTTCGAGGACGTTTCCGAGAACGCGTCCTACTTCAAGGCCCTGATGTGGGCCGCACGGGAGGGCATCGTGAAGGGCACGAGCGCCACGACGTTCTCGCCGGGCGCCGACTGCACACGCGGCCAGTTTGTGCTGATGCTCTACCGTCTCGCGGGCAAGCCGTCCGTGTCCGGCGTCACGAACCCGTTCACGGATGTGAAGACCTCCGATCCGTACTACAAGGCCGTCCTCTGGGCGTACAGCCAGGGCGTCGTCAAGGGCACGAGCGAGACGACGTTCTCCCCGAAGGCCCGGATCACCCGCGGGCAGATCGTCATCATGCTCTACCGTCTGGCCGGCCGGCCCGACGTGTCCGACGTCGAGAACCCGTTCACGGACGTGTCCGCCTCGGACAGCTGCTACACCGCCGTCCTCTGGGCGTATCAGAACGGCGTCACAAACGGCACCAGCGCCACGACGTTCGCCCCCAACACAAGCTGCCGGCGCTACCAGCTCGTGCTGTTCCTGTACCGGTACAACAACCTGTTCCACCTGATCTGATACCAGATACACCCGCGCCGCCTCCCCGCGAGGCGGCGCTTTTTTTGACGGCGGATCCCGGCGCGGCGCATAACGGTGGGGCGCATAACGGTACGGAGAGCGTGGGGACGGACATGATTTGATATTTTGCAAACTATGGTTGTGCGCAAACCCGCGCTATTTTATACTGGGGTTATCATCCGTGTGACGGCACGGAAAAACGAAAGGAGAAAATCACATGGGAAGAAGGCTTTTTGCGATCG
The DNA here is from genome assembly GCA_905234005.1 of uncultured Oscillospiraceae bacterium. Classification (GTDB taxonomy): domain Bacteria; phylum Bacillota; class Clostridia; order Oscillospirales; family Oscillospiraceae; genus CAJOIG01. The sequence goes on along the minus strand of CAJOFW010000182.1, from coordinate 1,774 downwards.
TGCTGACGCTGGCGCTGTGCCTTGCGCTGTCCTGCGGGGCGTTCGCGTCCGGGGAGGCGTCCGGGGGCATGGGCGGCTCCGCCCTGTACGCCCTCACGGTGACCGCCGACGGCGTCGCGCCGCTGTATGACGCGGAGTACATACTCAACGGGGCGGAGACCGACGAGGGCGTCGCGGGGTTCTCGTTCGAGGGCGACGGCGTGGGCCTCGTCTCCGTCCGGGGCGACGACACGACCGAGGGCGCCGTGTCCTACAGGCTCGGCGGCGACGGCGAGACGGTCGACGCTGCGGCGCTCGATATTTACGCGCCCGCACAGGCGAAGCTGGGCTTTGCCTCGTTCGACTCGGTCATGTACGCGAACGCGGGCATGGCGGCGGCACGGGGCGGCGCGTATCTCGAGCTGGACGGCGTGTACGCGTCCGGCACGACCGGCGTCATCACCGCCGGCAGCGATTCCGACCGCTACTCCGGCGCGGACGATTCCGCGTACATCGACACGGTCGTCGTCATCCGTGACAGCTACCTCGCCTCCGACACCGGCAAGGACATCGCCGAGGTCAACTGGCCCCACGCCACGAGCCTGATGGTGCGCGGCTCGAACCGGACGGCCCTCTCCGTCGGCGAGAGCGAGACGTATTACTACGGCTCCGCCGTCGTCGTGGACGGCTGGGCCGCCATGGCCACCGACTCCGCCGTCGGCATGGGTCTCGATATGGTCGCCTACAACTCCTACGCGGCCACCCGGCTCGGCGGCTACTGCTCCTACTCCGACAGCCGCTGCCGCGATTTCCTGTACGGCACGACGTATGAGTCCGCCGAGTACGGCTCCATCATCGCGAACTTCGGCGAGCTGTACATCCTGAACACCGACGACGCGGCGGTCGACACGAACGTCATCCGCGCCGCGTCCGGCGCAGGCGATCTGCCCGTCCGCGCCGCGGTCGAGCCGCTGGCCTTCGCGCAGGAGGGCGACGTCGTATCGGAGAGCACGCCGTCCGTCGTGGCCGGCTTCCGCAACGCGGTCATGATGCACGTGCCCGACCTGATGGGCGGCGGCGGCAGGATCTCCGACGCACCCGGCGTGCTGTACGTCAAAGGCTCCACGATCGCGACGTACGAGGAGCTTGCCCCGGCGGACTACGCCACCGGCGCGTACAAGGCCGCCTGGATCGACAAGGCCGGCGAGGCAAACTACGCCTACCTTGACTACACGATGGGCGCGGCGATTCTGATCCGCTCCGACAACGCGTTCATCCACCTCGAGGACGCGGCGGTCGAATCCTGGACCGGCGTTCTCATCCAGAGCGCCCTGAACGCCGACGCCCACGGCAACTGGATCGGCGCGGACGAGGAGATTCGGGATACCATCGGCATCGACGTGCTCGTGGACGGCTCCACCGCCCTCGTGGGCGACATCAACCACGAGGACTATCACCGCTCGATGGACATCACCCTCGCCGGCGACGCGTCCCTGACCGGCGACGTCTTCACCGGCACCGCCGAGACCTGGCACGCGAAATTCGCCGACTATATCGACTCCGGCGCGAACTTCATCCGCGACCTTGACGGCTACGACACGGTATGGGGCACGAGCGTCACGCTGTCCGACAACGCGGTCTGGACCGTGACCGGCGCCTCGAACATCACCGCGCTCACGATCGCGGACAGCGCCGTTCTGAACGGCGTCGTGACCGTGGACGGCACGGTCGTAGACACCTCCGCCGGCGGCGCGTGGCAGGGCGACATCGTCATTACCGCCCCCGCCTCCGGCGA
>CAJOFW010000181.1:3772-4983 GCA_905234005.1 uncultured Oscillospiraceae bacterium | reverse complement strand
GCCTCCGCCAGCAGGGCCTTCGCGGCCTCGGGGTCATAGGTGTACTCGTCGAGAAGCTCCGCGTCCCAGTCGGGCACAGCGGACCAGCCAGCCTGGCCCATATCCCACAGGCCGGGATACTCGAGTTCATCATAGCCGTAATAGGCCTTGGCGACCTCCTCGAGGTTGATGGCCTTCTGCATGGCGATGCGGACGCGAATATCGTCGAAGGGCGCCTGATTGCACTTCAGACCGATGCCCGCCGCCTGGTACGGGTAGCTGTACTTCTGCACAGCGGCGTTCGCTGTGAGCTGGGTGATCTCGGAGTCGGACAGGTTCGCGTACTGGCTCACATAGTCGAGCTTACCGGCAAAGAAGTCGGACAGGACCGAGGTGCTGTCGCCGTACTTCTGCAGGGTGATGGTGTCGAGGTACGGGAGCTTGTTTTCGGGATAGCGCTCGTCGTAGTCGTAGTAGTTCTCGTTCTTCGTGAAGGTGTAGTGGTTGTCCGCCACATAGTCCGTCAGGATGTACGGGCCGGTGCCGCAGGCATAGTGCCAGTTGAGCTTCTGCTCGTCGGTGAGGGTGTCCCACTCGGGCCCGGTGATGTTCACCTGGGCGATGATGAAGTCGGACAGGGCGATCTCGGACGCAGACGCCATATGGAACACCAGGGTGTAATCGTCGATGACCTCGATGAAATCGCGGTCAAGCGCTTCTGCGGGCGCTTCCTCTGCAGGCTCCTCAGAGGGTTCGCCGGAGGCGGAGAAGTTCGGATCCAGGTCGCCCAGCAGGCGGTTGCGCCAGTCGCCGTCGATGACGACATAGTTGTCCGCGTCGAATCCGGAGCCGATGCCGATCACGCGGTCATAAGAGTATTTGACATCCGCCGCGGTCAGGTTGCGCGCGTGGAAGATATCGTACTCGGGAGCCTTCTCCTGGAAGTAAATGTCGTCCCGGATGGTGACGGTGAAGTCGCAGGTATCGGGGTCCCAGGTCCACTCCTTCGCGATTTGGCCTTGGGCGGTGTCCAGAGTGAAGTTGTTGTTCTTGAACAGGCCGTCGTCGTCCGCCTCCCAGTCCATAGTGAACAAGTACTCCAGCCACAGGGAGTAGGTGTACTGCTCGCCCATGGCGGGGTCGAACACCGTGTTGAAGTCGCTGTAATACAGGGTAGCGCTGCCGCCGTAGACGGGTTCGCCGGGCTCGGCCGCCACGGGCTCGGCTTCCGG
>CAJOFW010000181.1:0-3735 GCA_905234005.1 uncultured Oscillospiraceae bacterium | reverse complement strand
GCAGGAGCCGCCGGCTCAGACACGGAACCGCCGCAGCCCGCCAGCAGGGACAGGGCCATCAGCACGGACAGCAAAAGAGCGATCGTTCTTTTCATGATGGTTCCTCCTAGAAAAATATATAGTATTTGATTTGCTTACGGTTTCATATCTGCGACGCCGCGGCATAGGCACTGCGCATCGCGTGGGGCAGGTCCTTTGCCGTGTCGCAATCCCCGACCATCACCGTTTCCGGCACGACGCCGAAAAAGCGCATGGCCTCCGACCCGCGGCTTTCATATCCCGTCGCCAGAACCACAGTGTCCGCGGCAAGGATGTGTGCTTCGCCGTCCATGCCGAGGTATTCGACCTCGTTCTCCCGGATCGCCGTGCATCGGGCGCGGCAGATACCGTGAAAACCCGAGAGCGCCTCGTAGGCGCTTACCAGCATACTGCGGTAATGGGAGTGCGCGGCCTTGGGCGCAAGCTTATCGCTCCTGGCAAGCACTGTGACTTCGTGCCCGTGCTGCGCGAGGGCCATCCCGGCCTCCACGCCGACCTCGCCGCCGCCCAGGACAACGACCCTTTTGCCACATTCGGTCTCATGACCAAAGACATCGGCGGCGCATTTCACATGGGGCAATCCCGTGCCGGGGATCGGGGGCGTTTTCGGCTTGGCGCCAATGGCGACGATCACAGTGTCAAACCCTTCCAGCATATCCGAAGTCGCACAGGCATTGAGACGAACGACGATCTGTTCCTTATCGATCTGCCGGACGAGGTAATTCTTAAAATCTCGCAGGGGCCATTTGAAATCCGCCGCGTCCGCGTGGTTCAGCGCACCGCCGAGACGGTCATGCTGCTCAAACAGCGTCACGTCATGTCCGCGCCGCGCACAGACGATGGCGGCCTCCATCCCGGCCGGACCGCCGCCCACCACCGCCACGCGCTTTTTCCGCGAGGGCAGCGTGCTCATGCGTTCGGCCTTATCCTCGAAACCTACAAGCGGATTGACGGAGCAAAAGGAGCGGAAGCCGTCCGCGTCGCTGCCGTGGCATTTGTTGCAGCGGATGCAGGGAACGATGTCCTCGCCCCGACCCTCGTAGATCTTTTTGCCGTATTCCGAGTCACAGATCCAGCTGCGCGCCATGCAGATGAGGTCGCAGGCGCCGTTTTCAAGCGCCCGCTCCGCGATGTCTGGGTCGTGGAAGCCGGAGGACGCTCCGATGAGCATATGTATCCCCCGTCCCCGGCAGGCATGGCTGACTCTTGCAATCTCGGACAGATACGGCGTCTGGTTATCGGGCGTGGACGTAAAGCCTGTGGGATGCTGTGGATCGACCTCCCCGCCCCGCAGGTGCAGAATGTCGATAGTCCCCTCCGCAAGCGCCGCGAATTCGATCGTGTCCTCCACTGTCCAGCCGTCCGGCTCACTCACACTCATGACGATCTCCAGCGGAACATCCTGCCCCAGCGTCTCGCGCAGGCGGCGGTACAGCGCCAGAGTGAACCGGCTGCGGTTCTCCACGGAGCCGCCGTATTCGTCCGTGCGGTGATTGCACAGCGGAGACAAAAACTGCGCGTGGATGCAGCGGCGGTAGGCGCTGTGGACGCTGAACATATCGAAGCCCAGCTTGCGGAGTGTTGCCGCGTGGGATACGATCTCGCTTATATACTCCTCCATCTGCGCCGGGGTCATGTTGTCCACCGTGATGTCCGCACCCGGCGGCATCGGGGGCATTTCAACAGGAGCCGACTGTGGAGGCGGGGGACCTTCCCCCGGCTGGGTACCTTCCCCTTCCGGCGGGCGCATACCCACGTCCGGCGTGGGCAGATACGCCATAGCCTTGCTGCCATACCAGTGGATGGCGTCAATAAGCTGACACAGATAATTCTGACAGCCGGGGTCGTACATATCCACGGCGTTGAAGTGCATCGGCGGATTGTCGACGGCAGGAACACCGGGGATCGCCATGCCGCCCGCCGTGAGATGGTTGATCGTGACGACGGCAGCGCCGTTTCTGGCACGGTTTGCAAAATGTGTGATCCATTTCTCCGTCGGGAAGGGCTCCAACCCCTGCAGATAGTGGGGCGTGGACGGTGCGGCGGTCATACGGTTTTTCAGTACGAGACCGCGCACGCGCAGCGGCTGTATCATATTTGGATAACGTGTCGACATGTCCGCCGCGCCTCCCGTCACACTAAATGATTTTGCAAATTCTCTAACACTATAGTAACCCACACTTTGAGCATCCACAAGAAGCAGATACGGCATTTTAGTTTCATTTTTCTCGGGATTATGATTCGTTTTTTTAGGACTGTATTGACGTACTGCGACAGATTTGATACAATTCATTCATCCATATCGGAGGTGAACGACATGAATCAAGCCGCCATCGAGCTGGCCGTCCAGCTGGCCGACCGGGAATACAGCCTCATCGAGTATAGGAACCGGCTCGTCCGCATGCAGAATATGGGCTGCATCTGTCACTGCTCCGCCGAGATCGACATGGGCACCCTGCTATACTTCTCCGTGAACGACCTTTACATGGGGCAGGGCACATTCGTGCTGATCTTATTTTCCGAGGTCAGCGATAATACCGCCGAACAGGAAGCCGGACGCGACGTATACGGACGGATGTATACCTACGCAATCATCGAGGACGTCGTTAAGGAGGCGTTCACCGGGCACTACTCCTTTTATACCTCCGAGCTGGACGGAAGGCTTGTCATGATCGTCAACTTCCCGTACGGCCTGTTCCCCGACCGCTCCATCGTCCGCTTTCTGGACAACGCCTGCCGGGACGTCCACGAGAAGTGCCGGAGCCGCTATGACATGGACGTCGTCTCCTACATCGGAGATCCCATCGAGAACGTGCGAACAGTCAGCTCAGTGTATACAAAGCTTCTCGAGCGAGCCACACTGCATCGGTTTACACAGCACCGCTTTGACGATGCAGTCTGTCACGTGGAGATGCCGAGCCCCCTCGCGCCGCCGGACCGGCGCTCCTCGATCGAGCAGCTCGTCCAGTCGCTGGCAACGAGCGTTTTGGCCGGAACAGACTATCACAGCCTCGCGGATGAACTTCTGCGCGATCTGGCAGAACGCCGCGCCTCCAACATCGATGAGTTAAAGCGCATGTTCGGCGACTGCTTCGAGAGTCTATGCCATATCTTCGGACAAATGGGATTAAAAATAAAAACCCGTATGCTCCGGGAGGAGCAGTTCCGCCTATTGTATGATTCCGTTCACTGGAGCGAGATCGGCCATTGGTTTCATGCCTTTCTGGACAGGACACATAACGAATACATCGAGGGGGTTCGGCGCACGACTCGCCGCGAGTTGGATTCCGCGATGCAGTACATCGGCGACAACCTTTCCGACCCGGATCTCACGATCGAAAAATGCGCCGCTGCGGCGGGTTGCAGCGTCTCCTCGCTCACCAAGACCTTCCGCCGGCAGCTGAACACGTCCGTTGCAAAATATATCCGCGATATGCGTCTTGAAAAATCACTGCACCTTATAAAGCAGGGTATGTCCGTCAAGGACACATGTTCAAGCTGCGGCTTCGGCAGCACCGAAACCTTCCACCGGTTATTCAAAAGCAGGTATGGAATCACGCCCGGACAGCTCCGCGGAACAGATCACATTGCCGAGGAGGAGTGAACCGTACAGTTTGAGTGAAATCGTTTATACCTGATACCTGATTCAGCACTTCCTCTATAACGATAAAATCACCCCTGACCTCAGAAGAGATC
>CAJOFW010000180.1 GCA_905234005.1 uncultured Oscillospiraceae bacterium | reverse complement strand
CGCCGGACGGCGGAGGCCCTTTTTATGCGAGTTGCCGGTTCCGGCGGGGAGAGGCGGCCATTTCCAGAATGTTTTGCCGACTATTTTTCCCTTGAATTACAAAGCGTTCTATGATAATATATATAGGATTATTGGTAACACAGGCATCGGACAGCCCGCCGGAGCGGGCACGCTATGACGCATCGGAGGCGTGATCATGTACAGAAGAAGCGGCCACGGCCTCGAGAAGCACCTCGATTTCATTATCATCGACCTCGTGCTTCTGATGCTCGCGTTCGTGTCCGCCTACGCCTTCCGCTTCGGCTCGGTCACGAAGCTTTTCGCCAGCGACGCGTACATCATGCGCTTCAAGATCATGATCCTCGCGCACGTTGTCGCGGCGCTGAGCGCCGACGCGTACAAGAGCATCCTGCGGCGCGGCTACGCGGTCGAGCTGTGGAAGACGTTTCTGCACGTGAGCCTGGTGCTCGCGATCATGCTGGTGTTCTTCTTCGCGATGAAGAACACCGAGGCGCTGTCCCGTGTCTTCACGTTTGCCTTCTACGGGCTGGCAATCACCTTTGTCTACGTCGGACGCATCACGCGCAAATACTGTCTGCGCAAAAACGCCGGCCGGCGCAAGCGGCGCAAGCTCCTTCTCGTGGCGGACATCGCGACCGCGGAGCAGACGCTCGAGCGCTTTGACGAGAGGGAGATACTCGATTTCGAGCTGGTCGGCGTCGTTTTGACCGATACGGTTCTGCCGGACGGAGGGGAGCACCTCTTTCACGGCCTGCCCGTCGTCGCCGACAGCCTCGAGGACGCGGAGGCGTACATCGAGCACACCGTCCTGGACGGCGTCATCTTCGCCGTGCGCCATGTGTCGCCCGTGCAGCGGCTCATCGAAAAATGCGAGGTCATGGGTCTGACCGTGCACATCGCGCTGCGCCAGCTCGAGTCGCTTCTTGGCGACGAGACAGTCGAACGCCTCGGCGGCGTGACGGTCGTCTCGAGCTGCGTTAAGCTCGTGACGGGCGGGGAGCTGTTTTTGAAGCGGCTGCTCGACATCGTCGGCTCGGCGGTCGGGCTTGTCATCACGGGCGTCGCGCTGCTGTTCGTCGCTCCGGCGATCTATATCGCCGACCCCGGCCCGATCTTCTTTAAGCAGAAGCGCATCGGTCAGGGCGGCGCGGTCTTCGACTGCTACAAATTCCGCTCGATGTACACCGACGCCGAGGAGCGCAAAAAGGAGCTTATGGCGAAAAACGAGATGACGGGCTATATGTTCAAGATGGAGAACGACCCCCGCATCATCGGCTCCGGCGAGGACGGCACCCGCCGCGGCGTCGGCTGGTTCATCCGCACGTTCAGCATCGACGAGCTGCCCCAGTTCTGGAACGTCATGCGCGGGGATATGTCCCTCGTAGGCACCCGCCCGCCGACGGTCGACGAGTGGGAGCACTACGCCCCGCACCACCGGGTGCGCATGCGCATCCGTCCCGGCATCACCGGCCTGTGGCAGGTCAGCGGCCGCAGCGAGATCACCGATTTTGAAGAGGTCGTTCGCCTCGACAGGGAGTACATACGCACATGGTCCATTGCGCTCGACATAAAAATCATCCTCAAAACCGTCGTCGTCGTCATCCGGCGCAAAGGCTCCAGGTGAGCCGCCGCCGCGTATGAGCCGCGTCGGTATCCTCGGCGCGGGCACATGGGGCACGGCGCTTGCGCGGCTTCTGGCAAACGCCGGGCATGACGTGACCGTCTGGTCGTCCTCGCCCGAGAGGGCCGCCCGCCTTTCGGCGGAGCGGACGCACCCCGGTCTGCCGGATACGGCGATCCCGGCGTCGATACGGTTCACGTCGTCGCTGTCCGACGCCTGCGGCGGCCGGGAGATGATCGTCTTCGCCGTGCCCTCCGTCCGCGTCCGCTCCACGGCGGCGCTGGCGCGGGCGTGCATCCCGGACGAAAGCCTCGTCGTCAGCGTCGCGAAGGGCATCGAGCCGGGCACCCTGCGCACGATGACGCAGGTCATCGGCGACGAGCTTTCGCGGGACGGCGCGCACGGCGGCGTCCGTCTCGTGGCCCTGTCCGGCCCGACCCACGCGGAGGAGGTCGCGCGCGATCTGCCGACGACCATCGTCGCCGCGTGCGCCGATATGACGGCGGCCGCCGCCGTGCAGGACATCTTCATGACGGACGAATTCCGCGTCTACACAAATTTCGACGTCACGGGCGTAGAGCTGTGCGGCGCGGTCAAGAATATCATCGCTCTCGCCGCCGGCATCGCGGAGGGTCTCGGCTGCGGCGACAACACCAAGGCCGCGCTGATCACCCGGGGCATGGCGGAGATCACCCGCCTCGGCACGGCGATGGGCTGCTCGGCGCGGACGTTCTCGGGCCTTGCCGGCATGGGCGACCTGATCGTCACCGCGACGAGCCGGCACAGCCGCAACAACCGCTGCGGCCTGCTGATCGGCCGGGGCATGGCGCCGGCGGACGCCGTGAACGCCATCGGCATGGTCGTGGAGAGCATGAACGCCCTGCCGGCGGTCCTGGCTCTTGCGGCCCGGTACAAGACCGACCTTCCGATCGTGTCGGCCGTCGGCGATATCGTCCTCAACGGCGAAGCGCCGGCGGACGTCGTCCGGCGGCTCATGGGCCGGAGCAAAACATCCGAATCCACCGGATCCGCGCTCGAGCTGAGCTACGAGAACGCGATCCTCGAAAGCAAAAGGGGTATGGGAATGAAGCGCGTCATCACCTACGGGACATTCGACCTGCTGCACTACGGTCACATCAATCTTCTGCGCCGCGCCAAGGCGCTGGGCGACTATCTCGTCGTGGCGCTCTCCACCGATGAGTTCAACTGGAACGAGAAGCGGAAGAAATGCTACTTCACCTACGAGCAGCGCAAGTCCCTTCTCGAGTCCATCCGCTACGTCGACCTCGTGATCCCGGAGGAGAACTGGGAGCAGAAGCGCACCGACGCGCACGAGTACCACATCGACACGTTCGTGATGGGCGACGACTGGACGGGAAAATTCGACTTCCTCCGGGACGAGGGCGTCGAGGTCGTCTACCTGCCCCGCACGCCGGAGATCAGCACGACGCAGATCAAGCAGGATCTTCACCAGAAATAATACCGTGTGTTGACGGCCTGCGTACAATGGCCGTGGGAGCTTAAATGGAGACAATGCAAAACGGGCGCTCCGATATCCAGAGCATCATCTGGGACATCATGAAGGAGCTGCGGCGTTATCTCGACGAGGAGCACGTCGAATACTATATGCTGGGCGGAACGCTTCTCGGAGCGGTCCGCCATAAGGGCTTTATCCCCTGGGACGACGACATCGACATCGGCGTCCCCCGGGCGCAGTACGAGACGCTGCTTCAAACCATCGGGGACCGTCTGCCCCCGCACCTGCGGCTTCGCACCTACCGGGACGACAGCCCCCACCACTACTACTTCTCCCGGATCGTCGACACCCGCCACGTCCTGCGCCGCGTGGGCAGCACGCAGGAACGCACCGAGGAGATCTGGGTCGACATCTTCCCGCTGGACGGCATGCCGAACGGCTTTATCACGCGGCAGATCCACAAGCTCCGGCTCATGTACAACCGCATGATGTACCACATCGCGACGTTCGACAAGGTGAATCTCAAGCGCCCGAACCGGCCGCTGTCCGAGCGGATCATCATCCGCCTCGTATCGGCCACGGGCTTCGGCACGAACCGGGATATGCTCCAATACCTCGA
>CAJOFW010000179.1 GCA_905234005.1 uncultured Oscillospiraceae bacterium | reverse complement strand
GTATGGACGCACACGGCTTCGGTGATTTCCTGGCTTTCAGCCATGCTGTACCCCTCCTTTGGCGGTATTGCCGGACGGCCGTCGCCGCCGGTCAATACAGTCTATGCCGCGTGCGGGAGAATGTGAAAACAGGCGAACGCCCGAAGGCGTTCGCGGCTTCGCCGTTTCGTTTGCGTCCCCGGTCATTCTGTGATATGATGGATTATCATCGAATGGAGAGGATGGACACCATGAAGAAGAAAGACATCACCCGCAGGGAATTTCTGCGCGGGGCCGGGGCCGCGGCGGCGGGCATCGCGGCGTTCGGCCTGTTCGGCACGGGGGCGCTCGCGTCCGGGGAAGGCTCCGGCGTGTCCGGCGAAGCCTCCGCCGCCTCCGGCGAGGCGTCCGGCGAGGCGCTGCGCGGCGTACTGGCGTTCACAAGCGACCAGCACGGCGAGACGGACGGCCTTCGCGACTGGATCGCCGCCCGCGTCGGCGAGTACGGCGACGCCCTCGTCCACCTGAGCTACGGCGGCGACATCTGCAACAAGTCCTGGGAGCCGGACGTGTTCGAGGGCTTCCGGGCCGTGCTCGACGAGCTTCTTCCCGGCCGGTACGCCGTCACGACCGGCAACCAGGAGCACAAGACCGGCGTGCCCGCGTGGGACACCCTCGGCCCCGCGTTCGTCGAGTCGGGCGTCGTCGCCGAGACGGACGACTATATCATCTACCACCTCGGCGCGGCGCAGGAGAGCATGGCCTTCCAGCCGGGGCAGATCGGCGACCTCGCGGACTATCTCGCCTCCGCGCCGAACAATATCCCGATCTTCGTCGTGAGCCACTACCCGCTGCACCTGTCCGTGCCGTACGACGGCCACGACATCCCCGGCGGCTACCGGCAGGCGTCGAACAACGACGCCCTGATCGCGGCGCTGAACGATCATCCGAACGTCGTGTTCCTCTGGGGCCACAACCACACGTTCGCCGATCCGCGTTACGGCACCATCCGCCCCGCCGGCGTGTCGTTCACATGGAGCTACGATAACCCGGCGGACAAGGCCGTGACGGGCTTCGTCTACGCCAACATGGGCAGCTTCTGCCGGGGCGACGCCTACGGACTCATCGCCGAGCTGAAACGCGACTCGTCCGGCGTCGTCGTGACGATGAGGTTCATGGACAAGGCCGGCGTCATGGAGTCGAAGCAGGCCGCCGTCGTCACGTTCGCGCCGGACGGCACGGTCACGACCGACGTCACCCGTGAGGGCGTCATCGACTTCGACGATATGCTTGCCCTCTCCGGCTACCCGGACGACCCGCGTTTCCGCGAGGATTTCTGACGGATTTCTGTCGGGTTGATACGAAAATCATATATGCCCGCGCCGGCAATCCGCGAAAAATGCTTTCGCATGATTGACCGGCGCGGGCATAAATGGTATAATATCTGCCAACTGTGCAAGCAAATGCCGACTGTGCAATCGAAAACGAGGGCGGTGAGAATCCATGTGGGTCTCCGACAAATGGAAGGATTACGAGCTGATCGACGCCTCACGCGGCGAGAAGCTGGAGCGCTGGGGGGAGCACATCCTCCTGCGGCCCGACCCACAGGCGATCTGGGATACGCCGCGCCGCGATCCGCGCTGGAACCGGCCCGACGCCGCCTATCGCCGCAGCTCGTCCGGCGGCGGCGCGTGGGAGAAAAACAGCCTCCCGGCAAGCTGGGTGATACGCTACGGCTCGCTCCGCTTTCAGGTCAAGCCCATGAGCTTCAAGCACACGGGCCTGTTCCCCGAGCAGGCCGCGAACTGGGACTGGGCGGCCAGGCAGATCGAATCCGCCGGCCGGCCCATCCGGGTGCTGAATCTCTTCGCCTACACCGGCGCGGCCACGTGCGCCTGTCTCGCGGCGGGGGCGGAGGTGTGCCACGTCGACGCCGCGAAGGGCATGGTCGCCTGGGCGAAGGAGAACGCCGTGTGCGCCTCCGTAGCGGACAGGCCCGTGCGCTGGATTGTCGACGACTGCGTGAAATTCTGCCGCCGCGAAATCCGCCGTGAACGGACCTACGACGCGATCATCATGGACCCGCCGTCCTACGGACGCGGCCCCGGCGGCGAGGTATGGCGGCTCGAGGACAACCTCTGGGAGCTTGTCACGACGGCGGCGCAGCTCCTCTCGGATAAACCGCTGTTTGTGCTCATCAATTCCTACACGACGGGCCTGTCCCCGTCCGTGCTCACGTACATCGCCGAGAGCGTGTTCACGCGGCGCTTCGGCGGCGAGAGCGATTCGCAGGAGCTGGGTCTGCGAGCGTCCGCGTCCGGTCTCGTCCTCCCCTGCGGCGCTTCCTGCCGCTGGACTTCTTCTTTCTGAAAGAAAAAGAACTTCTTATTCGCACCGCGTCGGCTGCACGTCCGAACGCTCGCGCCCGGTACCGCCGCCGCCCGCGATCCCGCCTCCGCACTTGCCGAAAGATGCGGAAGGCATGGGGGCTTTGTAATCACCCCTTGTACATCGTTGCCGATACATCGTACCTTATATAATAACGCTACACCGAATCAACGCCCGCCGTATGGCGCGGGCTGCCAGAGGCAGTTATGAAACCATTCATTTCACTCGAGAACATCACGTTTTCCTACCCCGATGCGGCGCGGCCGGCGCTGGACGGGGTGACGCTGGACATCTACCCCGGCTCGTTCGTCGCCGTCCTCGGGGCGAACGGCAGCGGCAAGTCGACGCTGGCGAAGCACTTAAACGCCATCCTGCTGCCCACGTCGGGCCGCGTGCTCGTGGACGGCATGGACACCGCCTCGCCGGAGAACCTGATCCCCATCCGCCGCCGCGTCGGGATGGTGTTTCAGAACCCCGACAACCAGATCGTCGCGAACGTCGTGGAGGACGACGTCGCCTTCGCGCCGGAGAATCTCGGCGTGGAGCCGGCGGAGATCCGCCGCCGCGTCGACGACGCCCTGAACGCCGTCGGAATGAGCGCGTTCGCCATGCACGCGCCGCACCTCCTGTCCGGCGGGCAGAAGCAGCGCATCGCCATCGCGGGCGTGCTCGCGATGCGGCCGCAGGTGCTCGTTCTGGACGAGCCGACCGCGATGCTCGACCCCCGGGGCCGCCGGGAGGTCATGGACACCGTGGAGGCGCTCTGCCGCGAGCAGGGCATCACGGTCGTTCTCATCACGCACCACATGGAGGAGGCCGCCCGTGCCGACCGCGTCGTCGTCATGGCGAAGGGAAAGCCCGTCATGGACGGCGCGCCGCGCACGATATTCCCACGCGCAGGCGAGCTGCGGGCGCTGCAGCTCGACGTGCCCGGCGCGACGGAGCTTGTGCGCGGCCTGAACGCCGCGGGGATGACGCTTCCCGCCGACATACTCACACCGGCCGAATGCGCGGCCGCGATTTCGGAGGCTTTGCAATGCTGATGGAGGTCAGGGGCCTGACGCATGTTTACAGCGCGGGCACCCCATTTGAAAAAATCGCCGTGGACGGCCTCGACCTCGATCTCGAGGCGGGTACCGTCGTCGGGCTGATCGGGCACACGGGCAGCGGCAAGTCGACGCTGATCCAGCACCTGAACGCCCTGTTGAAGCCCACAAGCGGCGCCGTGCTCCTGCACGGGGAGGACATCTTCGCCTCGAAGACGTCGATGTACAAAACCCGCTTCCGCGTGGGGCTTGTGTTCCAGTACCCCGAGTACCAGCTCTTCGAGGAGACGGTCTATCGCGATATCGCGTTCGGCCCGAAGAACCAGAAGCTCCCGGACGAGCAGATCGACATCCGCGTCCGGGGGGCCATGGCGTTCGTCGGCCTGCCGGAGGACATCCTGGAGAAATCCCCGCTCGATCTCTCGGGCGGGCAGAAGCGGCGCGTCGCCATCGCGGGCGTGCTCGCGATGGATCCGGAGCTTCTGATCCTTGACGAGCCGACCGCCGGGCTTGACCCCGCCGGACGCGAGGAGCTGCTGCAGAACCTCTTCCACTGGCGCGAGGCGATGGAGGCGACGATTCTGCTCGTGACGCACGATATGTCCGCCGCCGCCCGGTGCGACAGCCTCGTCGTGCTCGACCGGGGCCGTGCCGTGATGCGCGGCGCGCCGGCGGAGGTGTTCGCCCACGGCGAGACGCTGCAGAGCCTCGGCCTCGATCTGCCGGAGGCGGCGCATATCGCGATGCTCCTGCGTGAGCGCGGCGTCGACATCCCGTCCGACGTCTACACGCTCGACCGCCTGCGTGAGGCCATCCTCGCCCTGCGGACACGGAAGGAGGGCGCGGCATGCTGAAGGACATCACCCTCGGCCAGTACTTCCCCGGCGATACGGTCGTGCACCGGCTCGACCCCCGGACGAAGCTGATCCTGACCGTCGTGTATATCGTCGCCCTGTTCACGGCCAATACGTGGCTCGGCTACGCGCTCGTACTCGCGGCGCTTCTGTCCGTCGCGGCGCTCGGGCGCATCCCGCCGAAGGCGATGCTGCGCGGCATGAAGCCGCTCGTGTTCATCATCGTGTTCACGGGTATCCTGAACCTGTTCTTCACGGCGGCGGACGACGTCATATTCCAGTGGCGCTTCATCAAAATCACCGGTACGGGCCTGCGCAACGCGGTCTCGATGATCCTGCGCGTGCTGCTGCTCGTCTCGGGGACGTTTCTTCTGACGTATACGACCTCCCCGCTCGCGATCACGGACGGCATGGAGCGGCTTCTGACCCCGCTCAAGAGGCTCCGTGTGCCCGTGTACGAGCTGAGCCTGATGATGTCCATCGCGCTGCGTTTCATCCCGACGCTGATCGAGGAGACCGACCGCATCATGTCGGCGCAGAAGGCCCGCGGCGCGGACATGGAGACCGGCTCGCTCATACAGCGGGCGAAGGCGCTTCTGCCGCTTCTGATCCCGCTGTTCGTATCGGCGTTCCGCCGCGCCGACGAGCTGGCGACGGCCATGGAGTGCCGCTGCTACAACGGCGGCGAGGGCCGCACACGCATGAAGACGCTGCATATGGAGCGGCGCGATCTCATCGCGTTTCTGCTCGGCGCGGCGCTGCTTGCCGGCGTGATCGCGCTGCGCCGCCTCGGTATTTGATTCTTTTTCTTGAAAGAAAAAGAATCAAAAAGAACTTTGTATTCGCTTTCAATAATCCGTATTATCAAGGCTTGCGCCCGGTAACGAGACGAAGCTTTGAATCGGGGAACAGTATGAGACCATGAGAAACATCGCCATCCGTCTCGCCTACGACGGCACGGCCTACCACGGCTGGCAGACGCAGCGCGACGACGTGACGGTGCAGCAGACCGTCGAACGCGCCGCCGCCGCGATCTTAAAGACGCCGCGCATCCACGTCACGGGCTGCGGCCGCACCGACGCCGGCGTGCACGCCCTGCGCTACTGCGCCAATTTCCGCACCGACTGCACGATTCCCATCGACCGCGTGCCCCTCGCCCTCAACAGCCGCCTGCCCGGCGACATCGCCGTCGCCGACGCCGTGGAGGTGCCCGACGACTTCAACGCGATCGGCTCGTGCATCCAGAAGGAATACATCTACAAAATCCACAACAGCCGCGTCCGCGACCCGTTCCTCGACCGGGGCGCGTGCTTCTGGCCGCAGGCGCTCGACGTCGCCCGCATGGCAGAGGCCGCGTCGTCGTTCGAGGGCACGCATGACTTCGCCGCCGTTCGGAGCGTCGGCACCGAGACGAAAACCACCGTCCGCACCGTGCACTGGTGCCGCGTCGATAAGACCGGCGACATGATCACCGTCGCCGTCTGCGCGGACGGCTTTCTCTACAACATGGTTCGCGCCATCGTGGGAACGCTCGTCTACGCGTCCTACGGCAAGCTGGAGCCGCGTGATATCCCGCGTCTGCTCGAGCTGGGCGACCGCCGCCTCACCGGGCCGACCATGCCGCCGCAGGGGCTGTATATGCACCGCGTCTGGTACGACGGCCCCGCCGGGGCGATGATGCGGCGCGGCACGTTACTCCGGCAACAAAATAACCGCAAATTATGCGCCATGCCGGTGTTGCCGGAGTAATAAATGCCATGTCTTGCGGTTGCCGCATCTGCGGCGAGCAAGGCGGCTTTGAATCAAATTTTATTCATGCGGCTTCCTTTACGAATATTGAATTGCCGCATTAATAACATCCTGCACAGGGAGGGACGCCATATGAGGCGCATACTGACAATGGCGCTGGCCGCGCTGCTTCTTCTGGCGGCGGCGTCGCCCGCGTTCGCGATCGATAGGATCGATCTTGCGCGGGACAACACGCTCTCGATCCTGTTCGTCGATCTGGTCGACGACACCCCGCTCACGGGCGTGAGCTTTTATCTCTTCCGCGTCTGCGACGTGGACGAGTGGGGCGCGTTTCGGAATTACGGCGAGCCGTATCTGTCGTATGTCGACCGCATCGAGACGCGTTCGCAGGCGGCGTGGAGCGCCGTCGCGATGGAGCTTGGCCCGTACTGCTTAAACGGTGAAAACGGCGTTTTGTACACCGCCGTACAGGAGACGGACGCGGACGGCCGCGCCGTGGCTGTATCTCGTCGCGTGCTTTTACTTTACATACAACGATCTGCTGTACGAGTCCGACCCGTTCCTCGTGGGTCTGCCCGATCTCGACGAAAACGACGTCTGGGTCTACGACACGGCGACCGCCCCGAAGCCCGGCTACATCACCGGCCCCGCGGAGATACCGTATCCGCCGGACGGCCCGGAGGAGACGCCCGAACCCACGCCGACGCCGGACGAGACGCCCGCCCCCGATGAGACACCCACGCCCGACGAGACCCCCGGCCCGGAGGACACGCCGCCGCCCACGGAGACGCCCTCGTCCGGCGAGCCGGTCGCCCCGACGGACACCCCCGTCCCGGACGAGCCGACGGAGACGCCCGCGTCCGAACGCCTTGCGCAGACGGGCGTGCTGTGGTGGCCGGTTCCGGTGCTGCTGCTCGTCGGTCTGACGCTCATTCTGCTCGGCGTCATCCGCCGGGGACGCCGCCGTGAGAGCTGACCGGCGGGGGCTGCCGCTGATCGCGGCGGGGCTTCTGTGCGTCGCGGCGGCGGCGGCGCTGACCTGCTACAATATGTGGGACGACGCCCGGGCGGCGGCCGTATCCCGCACGGCGGTCGACAGCCTCCTCCCGATCGTGGACGAACGCGTGGCGGAAAAGCTCGCCGCCGACCCGATCGAGGCGGCGGAGGACGCGATCACGGAGGCGTATCTCATAAACGTCGGCGCGTACATCGACATGCCGGTCGAGGTGATCGACGGCGAGGCATACGTCGGGCTTCTGAGCATCCCGGCGCTGTCGCTCGAGCTGCCCGTTTTGAGCGAGTGGAGCTACGACGGGCTTCGCGCCGCGCCCTGCCGGTACGCCGGCTCGGCGTATATGGGCGATCTTGTCATCTGCGCCCACAACTACACCTACCACTTCGGCCGGCTCCGGGAGCTGTCCGCCGGGGACGAGGTGCTGCTCGTCGATATGTCCGGCGAAATATTCCGCTACGAGGTCGCCGAAATCCTCACGCTCGAACCCACCGCCGTCAGTGAGATGCTGCGCTCCGAATACGATCTCACCCTCTACACCTGCACCCTCGGCGGCGCCGCCCGCGTCACCGTCCGCTGCCGTTCTTTTTCTTGAAAGAAAAAGAACCAAAAAGAACTTTGTATTCGCTTCGCGGCCTTATTCTAAAGTATCAAAAAGAACTTTGTATTCGCTCGAAAAGGCAGCAATTCCAAGGCTTTGCGCCCGGTAACGAAACAGAGCTTTTAATTTGAGAACAGTATTAATCCTCCGTCAGCGCAGGAAGCCCTCGAGGATGCGTTCCTCGGCCTCCTCCTCGGTCAGGCCGAGGGTCAGCAGCTTCAGGATCTGGTCGCCGGCGATGCGGCCGATCGCGGCCTCGTGGATGAGGCTGGCGTCCACGTCGTTGCAGGATATCTCCGGGATCGAACGCGCCTTCGCGCTGCCCATGATGATCGCATCGCACTGGACGTGGCCGAAGCAGCGGGCGTTGCCCTGTACGCGGGGGTAGAACGTCTGGTTCGACGCGTCCGCCGCGACCGAGCGGCTGGTCACACGGGCACGGGCGTCCGCGCCGTTTAGGAAGATGTCCATCTCGGACACGGCGGTCTGGTCGGCGTGGGTGTACAGCTTCTCCTGCACGACGACCTCCGCCCCGGCGGCGGCGACGACCTTCGTGTAACGCTTCGTGTCGTCCACGCCCTTGATCTGGGAGGTGTCCAGCGTGATGGACGCGCCCTCCTCGAGGTAGATCTCCGTGACCGGGTTCAGGATGCGCTTGC
Source organism: uncultured Oscillospiraceae bacterium (assembly GCA_905234005.1). Lineage (GTDB taxonomy): Bacteria > Bacillota > Clostridia > Oscillospirales > Oscillospiraceae > CAJOIG01. Next base: position 1,956 of record CAJOFW010000179.1, on the reverse strand, counting down.
CGGTGCCGTCGCCCTCGCCGTAGTGCTTTTCCCTGTAGACGACGGTGGCGTTTTTGCCGACGTGGAAGGTGTGGATGCCGTCGTGCTGGGAGTCGTCGCAGCCGCAGTTGTTGATGCCGCAGCCGGCGATGATCTCCACCTCCGCGCCCTCGCCGACGTAGAAGTCGTTGTAGACCTTGTCCTTGAAGCCGGATTTCGTGAGCACGACGGGGATGTGGACGCTGCCGTGCTTCGTGCCGGGGGCGATGCGGATGTCGATGCCGTCCCTGTCGGTCTTGGTGATGATCTCGATGTTCTTTGTGTTGCGCCGCTCGGCCTTCTGGCCGTCCACGCGGATGTTCAGCGCCGCGTCGGCGGGGAATTCGTGCGTCTCGGATATCTGGTCGAGTACGCCTCTGACGGTTTTATCCAGCATCGTTCAGCCCTCCAGCTTTTCGCACGCGGAGACGGTGCCGCCCATGATACGGGGGAATATCTCGTCCGTCGTGCCCCGTGCGGCCACCTGGCCGCCGTCGATCAGGATGATCTCGTCCGCGAGGGAGATCAGGCGCTCCTGATGGGAGATGATGATCAGCGTCGCCTCCCGCTTTTCCCGGATGGAGCCGAAGGTCTCGGTGAGCCTCGAGAAGCTCCACAGGTCGATGCCGGCCTCCGGCTCGTCGAAGATCATGAGGCTTGCGCCGCGCACGAGGATCGTCGCGATCTCGATGCGCTTGGCCTCGCCGCCGGACAGGCTCACGTCCATGTCGCGGTCGACGTAGTCGCGGGCGCAAAGACCGACGCGGGTCAGGTAGTCGCAGCACTCGAGCCGCGTCATATCCCGCCCGGAGGCGATGCGCAGAAGGTCGTAGACCGTCATGCCCTTGAAGCGCGGCGGCTGCTGGAAGCCGTAGGACACGCCGCGTCTGGCGCGCTCGGTCACGGACAGGTCGGTGACGTCCTCGCCGCGCAGGAGGATTTTGCCGCCCGTCGGCTTCTCAAGACCCATGATGAGACGGGCCAGCGTCGTCTTGCCGCCGCCGTTCGGGCCGGTCAGGACGACAAAGCTGCCCTCCGCGATGTCCAGGGAGACGTTTTTGATGATCTCCTTCGCGCCGCCCTCGCCGGACGCGGTGAAGGAGAGGTTTTGAATACTCAGCATTTTTCTATCCATTTCTGATCGTCCGGCTCGAAGACGACCTTCTCGTACGCGTCCACGTCCATCATGACGCCCGTCCAGTCGGAGTGGATGTCGCCGTTCTGCTTGATGAGCACGTCGTAGAGGATGTCGTAGGTCACGCCGTCCTCGCCGGTCTCCACGATCGTGGAATACGGCAGCGTGCGGTGGTAGGTGATCTCCACGCCGTCGTGCTCGAAGTGGTAGCCGTTGCGCATACGGCAGCCGTCCAGACCGCGATAGGTGAAGAAGCGCTTGAGGTCGTGGAGGATGTGGTCGTCCTCGGTGCGGTAGAGGTTTTCGGGGGTGGTGTCGGTGTAGTCGTACCGGAACTGGATGGACACGCCCCTGCCCTTCCACCGCTCCACAAAGCCGGGAAGCTGCTCGGCGGGGTATTTGCGGTAGAGCACGCAGTTGACGCGGCGGGGCACCGGCAGGCGGGCGATCAGCTCGTCCGGCGATTCCTCGACGTACTTCTGCATATGGCGGGAGATGTTCACGCAGGTGATCTTGTTTTTATTATGCGCAAAAAAACGCAGAATGTCGTCCTCGGTCTGATCCTCGAACACGGGCAGCGTCGTGTTGATGAACACGCGGTGCGTCGTCGGGATCTTATCGAGCATGATCTGCAGGGATTCGAGGTTCGCCATCGGCTCGCCGCCGGTGAATACGAAGTCGCAGCGCGGCGTGATGCGGTCAAGGCGTTCGATGCTCTCGCAGATCCTCTCCAGACTGAAGCCCGTCATATCCGCGTACTCCTGCTTGTTGATACAGAACGGGCAGTTGTTGCGGCAGTCGTA
>CAJOFW010000178.1 GCA_905234005.1 uncultured Oscillospiraceae bacterium | reverse complement strand
CCCAGGCCGTGGTTCTGTATATCCGGCTTTGTGGTGCGCAGCGCGGGATTGGCGGTGATCTTCTCCGTGCGGACGTGGTTTTTGATCTCACAGCGCAGGTACCCCCGCACACATTTGACGCTGATGTGGATATCCGGGCACTCCTCGTCGGCGCTGGCCTCGATGGCGTTGTCGATGAGGTTCAGAAACACCGTGCAGAAGGCCGCCTCGTCCACGGGCAGCTCGGCGGGCAGCAGGATCTCCGAGTAGATTTTGATGCCCGCCTCCTGCGCCTGCCGGAGCTTCCGGTTCAGGACGTAGTCGATTGTGGGGTTGTCGGTGGATATCAGGGAGAGCGAGTCGATGGTCTGCCCGATCTCGTTTTCGATGTAGGCGTCGAGCCTCTCGTATTGCCCCTGCCGCAGCAGGGTGTGGATGTAGGTGTAGCGGTTTTTCAGCTCGTGCCGTTCGATTTTCAGCCGTTCCTCCATCTCCGCGGACAGGCGATAGCGCTCCGCCTGTGCGGTCGCCCGGGACAGCGCCATATCCATGGCGCGCTGCTCCTCGAAAAACCGCAGCAGCGACGCGAAGAGAAAGTACAATAGCGGCATGGCGATCAGGATGATCGCGGCGAGCACCTGTTCGCTGTACGCGGACAGATAGTCCGCGCCGGAGAACCGAATCCCGTAAAACAGCAAAAGCGCCGCCGGGAAGTACAGAACGAGCAGAAACTGCGCGGAAAACGCCTCCTTCCGGTCGGGCAGCCGCACCCGGCGAAACAGCACGGTGAAAAGCCCGAGCAGCACGTACAGCAGCGCGGAGGTCGCCGCGTCCAGCGCACAGTACAGCGCCGGCGGCATCGTGTCCTCCGCCGAATACAGCGGCCCGCAGATTACCTTGAAGAGCTGCACAAACGACAGGTAGAACATCACATACGACAGCTTCGCCCCGAAGCCGCCCCGCAGACAGAGCTGCGACAGCGCCAGCGCCGCGATCGCCGTGCACAGAAAGCCGTACCAGTAGGGATGCCGGAGGCTGGCCGCCTCGGACGCGGCGAAGACGGCGGGCACCATGAAAAACGTCAGGTAGTACAGCGCGGCATACAGCCCGACGCCGCAGAGCACGTAGACGGCAAAGCGCCGATTCTTCCGCAGCCCGAACAGCGACCAAAGCGTCAGAAGCACAAACACCATCAGGACGCAGCCGTCCAGCTCGGAGGCGCGGTATACCCGGTAGAAATGATAGAGCATGGCCCCCCCTAACCCGTGGTGTACGCGAGAAACTGCTGCTTGATGGTCTCCTGCTTGCCCCGGCTCACGGGGATGGCGCTGTGCTCCGTCAGGATCAGCTCGGTTTTTCCGATGTGGAAGATGTACCGGCAGTTCACAAGATAGCTCCGGTGCGGCCTGAGAAACGGCTCCCCGTTAAGCTGTGACTCAAGATCCATCAGGCGGCAGCGGACGGTCGTGTCGGTGTCGGTCGTCACGACGCGGCAGTATTTTCCCTGCGCCTCGATGTAGAGAATGGTATGGACGTCGAAGGCGTACACATCCCCGGACTGCGCCTCCACGATCTTCAGAAGCTTCGGATGCCGCCGGGACAGCTCGTCCCGGAGCTGATCGGCCAGCGACGGCAGCAGCGCGTCAAACTGGCTCTTGCGGATAAATCGGAAGGGCTGCACCTCGAAGGTCTGAAATACAAGCTCCTCCTTGTTCGAGATGAATACCACCAGCGTCTCCGGCGCGATCCTGCGGATGCGGCGGCAGACCGTGATGCCGTCCATGCCGGGCATTTCGATGTCCAGAAACACCATATCGTAGTGGTAGTGCTCCTCCAGCATAGAAAGAAACCGCCGCCCGTCCGTGAAGGCGTCGAACGCCGTCGGCAGGCCCCGGGTTTCCAGCTCGCCGGCGATGCGATCCCGCATATAGCGCAGCATAGCCTGCTCGTCCTCCACGATCGCCGCCTGGTACACGACGCCGCCCCCCTCTACGCAATAGCCGATTAAATCAAGCCGATTGAATCACACATCGAACCTTCATAAAACAGATTCGATAATAACCTGATTGTATTATATCGGACAAGCGACGATTTGAAAAGCGCATTCCATACCCTATTTGCGCATTTCGTGTCAATTCCCCGTTATGCGGCTTCGATTGTGCTAAATTATTGTCAGAAGCACGTAAAACCACTTTTGAAAAGGAGAACGAACATGAAGCCGAAACATCTTCTCGCCCTGCTTCTGGCTCTGGCCATGGTGCTGAGCCTCGCCGCCTGCGGCGGTTCGGCCGGCACGGAGGCACCGGCCGGGGACAACGCCCCCGCAGCCGCCGCCGAAGAGGCGGCAGCGGATAACCCGTACGCGAACCCGTACGCGAACCCCTATGAGAATCCCTACGAAAACCCGTACGCCGCCCCCGCGGCCGACGCCCCCGCGGCGGATACGCAGGAGGCGGAGGAGGCGGAGGAACCCGCCGTCGAGCTGTTCGGCGCGGAGAAATACGTCCCCACGCCGGGCGCGGACGCGAAGTACACCGTCACGGAGACCGCCGACGGCTGGCTCGAGATTAAAAACGAGGGCGGCGAGACGCTGGGCCTCTCCCCGATCTCCGGCGTACAGCTCGTCGAGGCGGATGGCTTCGCGTTCAAGGATCTGAACCAAAACGGCGCGCTTGACCCCTACGAGGACTGGCGTCTGACGAGCGAGGAGCGCACCGCCGACCTGATCGCGCAGATGGACGGCGTCGAGAAGGCGACGATCCTGCTTCACAGCAACAACCTCGCCGACGCGTACAGCACCGAGCCGGTGACCACGGCGGACGTGACCTATACGGTTCTCTCCGGCGGCGCCCGCGGCGGCGTCACACGCAACGGTCTGCGCGGCCAGAGCCACGCCGTTTGGGCGAACAACGCCCAGGCCGTCGCCGAGAGCGGCTGGTACGGCATCCCCGTGATGATCTCCATCGACCCGTCGTTCATCTCCGGCATGGTCGAGTCCGTGTCGCTGGCGTCCACGATGGATCCCGCTCTTGCCGCCGAAATCGGGCAGGAGACCGCGAAGGAATACCGCTCCGTCGGTGTGACGGCCCTGCTCGGCCCCCAGGTTGACATCGCCTCTCCGACGCAGGAGCGCGCCGACGGCACCTACGGCGAGGATCCGCAGCTCACGCTGGACATCGCCACGGCCTACGTGAACGCGATGCAGTCGACCTACGCGGCTGACGGCGCCGATCTCGGCTGGGGCGAGGATTCCGTATTCTGCTTCACCAAGCACTTCGGCGGCGCGGGCGCGACCGAGGGCGGCCGCAACGACCACTCCCCCACCGGCCGTTACGCGGTCTTCCCCGGCGACAACCTCGAGGCGCATCTGATCACCTACTTTGACGGCGTGTTCAATCTGCCCGGCGAGACCGGCTCCTCGGGCATCATGACCGAGTACGCGATCAACGTGGACGGCAGCGGCGAGCCGTATGGCGGCGAGTGGGCCGGCGCGTACAACCCGTATCTGAACAACATGCTCGAGGAGGCCGGCTTCGACAGCCTCAAGATCACCGACTGGGGCGTGTTTGAGTTCGCCGGCGTCTGGGGCGCGGAGGAGCTTCCCCTGGCCGAACGCGTAGCCGTCGCGTGGGAACGCGGCGCGAACCTGCTCGGCGGCTTTGACGACACCGCCGTCGTCGCCGAGGCGTATGACCTTCTCGTGGAGCGCAACGGTCAGGAGGCCGCCGACGCGATCATCGACCGCGCCGCCTCCCACTTCATCAGGGTCATGATGGATCTCAACATGTTCGACAAGCCCTATGTGGACACGTCCGCAGCGGCGGAGCTTGTTGGCAGCGACGCCTCAAACG
>CAJOFW010000177.1 GCA_905234005.1 uncultured Oscillospiraceae bacterium | reverse complement strand
GAGATCGACGCCTGGGGCGGTCTCGACGCCTTCTACGCCGCCGTGAACGACATCGCCGACCGGTACGGTTACGGCGAGGCATACCACGCGGCGGACGACGTGCTGCTCCGCAATTCGATGTTCGACAACACATATTACGCCATCATGCGGAACGGCTTCCAGTACCAGCCCGTAAACGGGCAATACAGTCTTGACGCTCTGGCGGACTTTTCCGACGTGCCCTACCTCGGCGCGAGCAATCTCTCCAGCATCCCCGTGGCGTTCTTCGATGCCTCCGGGAGCGTGGACGTGCGAAACGTGACGTTTGTATACGACGATTCCATAGGCGCGGATTACCGCTTCCTCTCCGTCGGAAAGGGGACGGTCAGCCTCACCGACTGCGAGGGCGCGTCCGGCATCGTCACGGCGGGTACGATCACCTTCTCCGGCACGGACTTTACCGGCAGCTTCGCCGCCGGCAATAACGGCCTGTGGGACGGCGAGACCGGCTACATCGACGGCGCCGGCGAATATACCTTCCGCAACGGCAACTACACCGGCGCGGACGCGGCCGGCGCGGCGGCCTCCTTCACGGACGGCTCCGTCTGGACGGTCACGCACGACAGCTATCTGTCATCGCTGACGCTCGGGGACGACGCCGCCGTGAAGGCGGCGGACGGGCAGACGCTTTCCATGACGGTAAACGGCGCGCCGACGCCCATCGTCCCCGGGAGCTATGAGGGTGAGATCGTAATAACGATCGGATAATGCGTGTATATGTCCGGAAATGATATATAAGGATGATAGTGACATATTATAATCCAAAAATGATCCGTTTATATCGTGTATGGACGCCGGGATGTGAGATAAAATGACGCCAAAACTGTCACTTGCGGCCATATGGGTTCGGAGAATATAATGGCGGTAAGGATAGGATACATACTGTATTATGGAGGTAACAAAATGAAACGCACAACAGCCCTTTTGCTGACGCTTGCCATGCTGCTGGCTCTGTGCCTTGCCGGCTGCGGCGGCAGCGCCGCGACCGACACGGCCGCCCCCGCGGCGGACAGCGGTGACGCCGCTCCCGCGGCCGATGCCGATGCTCCCGCAGAGGCCGCTCCCGCTGCGGAAGCCGGCGAGCCCGTCTACGGCGGCAGCGCCACGATCTACTACAAGAACTTCAACAGCGTGTTCGACCCCGCGATGGCGGAGTCCTACACCTACAGCCTGTGGCTCGAGTCCCTCTGGGGCCCGGACTGGGGGCTGAACGACCCGAGCCAGTACAACTTTGACGCGAACGTTCTGCCGCTCAAATATATCGCCGGGCAGATCGCCGACAGCTGGGACTGGGTAAAGAACGGCGACGGCACCTCCGATCTGCACGTCACCATCCGGGACGACGTATATTTTCAGGAGAAGGACGCCGCTTATGACGTTTTCGGCGGCCGCAACCTGACGGCGGATGACGTGAAGTTCAGCTATGACCGCATCCTCGGCACCGGCGAGGGCGGCTCTGCGGAGATGGCCTCCTATGAGATAAGCTGGACCAGCCTCTTCGCCGGCGTCCTGGACTTCACCTATCCCTCTCCCGTGGAGGTCGAGGGCGACTATCAGGTGGTATTCCATCTGGCGAGCGAGGCCGAGTCCGTGCTGGAGACCTTCATGTACACGGCGGTGAACATCACCGGCGCCGAGTGGGATACGCTCTCCGAGGAGCAGCGCAACGACTGGCACTACGCCTGCGGCACCGGCCCGTTCGTTCTGGTGGGCTATGAGCCGGATTCCTACTACAAATACGAGCGCAACGCCAACTATTACGACTTTGACGAGCGCCACCCCGAGAACCGTCTGCCCTATCTGGACAGCCTGACCCTCACCGCCGTGCAGGACGCGGCCTCCATCCAGGCGTCCTTCATCGCGGGCAACCTCGACTATATCTCCCTGGACGCGAACCTGACCCCGGATCAGACGCAGCAGATCGCAGACGCCCTGGGCGGTGATCTGCAGGTCATCTACCTCGACTCCAACGCCGCCGGTATCGCGCTGAAGGTCAATCAGGAGCCGTTTTCCGATATCCGCGTCCGCGTCGCATTGCAGAAGGCGGTCAATCTCGAGCAGGTGAACGCCGCGTATTACGGCTATGAGACGCCGCTGAACCTCGCCGGTCTGTGGATCGCGCCGCGCTCCGAGTGGTCGTCCATCCCCGAGTGGGACGCGGAGCTTCTCGACGAGTACACCTACGACCCCGAGGGCGCGAAGGCGCTGCTGGCCGAGGCCGGCTATCCCGACGGCTTCGCGTTCACGGTGGCGCTGGACACCAACGCCGATCAGGATCTCTATCTTCTCATCAAGAGCTACTTTGCCGCGATCGGCGTGACGATGGAGCTTGACCCCGTGGCCGATATGCAGGCGGCGCACCAGATCAGCGGCGACTCCTCGAATCCCGAGCAGATCAACCAGAACATCGCGGATCTCGAGTCCTTTGACAGCGCGATCTTCATGTACGGCTCCACGGGCTTTGCCAATCCCACCTTCCACACGGATACGGAGTTTGACGCGATGCTCGCGAACGCCCAGGCCGCGCTGACGAACGACGAGGCGGCGCAGTACGCCAAGGCGGCGGATCAGCGCTTTGCCGAGAGCCACTGGATCATCGCCTGTTCCGGCACGACCCTGAAGACGGAGCTTCTGCAGAGCCGCATCGGCGGCCTTGAGAACGGCGAGCGCATCAGCTATTCCCGCTTCACACGTCCGTTCCTTGCCCGCATCTGGGCCATCGACGGTCAGTGATACCGCTCATCTGAAAAGCTCCCTGCCCTACCTATGGGTAGGGGGCTTTTGCCATTCGCAACGGGAGGGACCAAATGGAGGACAACATTCTGGAGGTGCGTGACCTCCGGACGCATTTTATCGGAAAAAACGGAAAGCAGGTCCGCGCCGTGGACGGCCTGAGCTACAGCGTAAAACGCGGGGAGTTCACCGCGATCATCGGCGAGTCCGGCTCCGGCAAGACCGTGGGCGCGCTGTCGCTGCTGCGGCTCATACCGTACCCGCCCGGGCTGATTCTCGGCGGCGAGGTCATATTCGACGGCCGGGATCTCATGCGGCTTTCCGACGCCGAGATGGAAAAGCTCCGGGGCATGGAGATCAGCATGATCTTCCAGGAGCCGGCCGCGGCGCTCAATCCCGTGCTCACCATCGGCGAGCAGATCACCGAGGCCATCACGACCCACATCAAAATGGGAAAGCAGGAGGCGTGGGAACGCGCCGTCGCCCTTTTGCGCATGGTGGACATCCCGAACCCGGAGGAGCGGGTGAAGCAGTACCCGTTCGAGTTCTCCGGCGGGATGCAGCAGCGGGCCATGATCGCCATGGCCATGAGCTGCGAGCCGAAGCTTCTCATCTGCGACGAGCCGACGACGGCGCTGGATGTGACCGTACAGGCGCAGGTGCTCGAGCAGATCGACCACCTGCGGAAGCAGACGGGAACCACCGTCATCCTCATCACCCACAACCTCGGCGTGGTGGCCCGTCACGCCGATTCCGTCAAGATCATGTACGGCGGCAAGATCGTGGAGGAGGGGCCGACGGAGGCGATCTTCGCCGATCCGCATCACCCGTATACAGTCGGCCTCATCCGCGCCGTGCCGCGCCTTGACCGGGAATCGGGCAGGCTCTACGCCATCGAGGGCGAGCCGCCCGATATGTCGTCGATACCGGTGCAAAGCTGCGCCTTCGCCGCCCGCTGCCCCTACGCGGACGGGCGCTGTACGACGGAGCGTCCGGCGCTCACGTCCGTCGACGGGGAGCACCGCTGCGCCTGCTTCCACATGGAGCGGGTGATCGAGGCAC
>CAJOFW010000176.1 GCA_905234005.1 uncultured Oscillospiraceae bacterium | reverse complement strand
GATCCCCGACGGCACCGAGATCGTCGGCTCGAACGCCGACATGGCCCGGCGGTGGTGCGAGTTCCTCGATTCCGGCGCGTACACGATCTACCCCGACGAAATCGCCCCGGCCGGACGTGTCGTACCGGCGGCGTGAAAACGGGTATTGACTTTTCGCCGCCGTTATGCTATTCTTTGAGAAGGTTTTGGTATACCAATCTGAACCCGCAAATTTGCAAAAAGGAGGATCCCCCACATGAAGAAGACCTACGAAGCGCCCGAGGCCAACGTCGTCCGTTTTGACGAAAGCGACGCCGTTATGACCATCTACGCGAGCTGTTTCGTGCTCTCGCCCGACCCCAACGAGACAGAAGTGACGTGATGATGTTTTTTTAATCGCTTCCGGCTGGCACGCAGCAGTCACCAAACAGTGTCTGCTGCGTTTTCTTATTACATTGAAAGGAGGCGGCACAATATGAGAATACTCCAGCAGGCCGATCCGAACGTGCGGATGCTGCTCGGAGCGCCAAAGCCGGCCTCCGCCGGAAAAACCGTTCTGTCTGTCTATGTCCTGTCCCGGAGCGTCGGCGGTCAGACGGCCGCCGCGAACCTGCTGACGCGCCAGCTCGTGCTGCTCGACAGGAGCGAGGAGGAGACCCTTCGCCGCCTGCGGGCCGGCGAGACCGTCGACGCCGGCGATCCGTTCGCCGACTGGCTGCGCCGCGAGGGCTGGCTTGTGCCCGCGGATCGGGACGAGACCGCTTTTTATCTGCAGCTTTATTCCCTTTTGCGGGAAATCCTTCAGCCGGGACCGGGCTTCCGAACCTTCACCATTCTGCCTGCGACGGCGTGCAACGCACGCTGCGTCTACTGCTACGAGGAGGGGTACAGAGCCGTCACCATGTCGCGCAAAACCGCCGACGAGGTCACGGATTTCATCCTCACGCACCGGGGGCGGGACAGTCTTAAGCTGGCCTGGTTCGGCGGCGAGCCGCTCGCCGCGCATCCAATCATCACCCATATCTGCGAACGGCTTGCCGCGGAGGGCGTCGATTTTACGTCCACGACCACGACAAACGGCACGCTTTTTACGCCCGAGGTCGCGGACGCCGCCGTTTCGTTGTGGAAGCTTCGCTCCGCGATCGTCTCCGTTGACGGCTGCCGTGCGGACTATCTTTCGCGCAAGCGCTTTCCGTCCGACGGAATCGACTACTATGAGCGCATGATGAACGGCGTCGGTTTGCTGCTCGAGCGCGGCGTGGAGGTTCTCGTAAGCTGCAACTGCGACCCGGACAACATCGACGGCGTGACGGCGTTTGCGGGGGAGCTGATGCAGCGCTTCGGCGCGTACGACCGGCTGACCATGCAGATCCCCGCTCTCTACAGCGTCCGGGCCGGCGAGCAGCATCTTCCGTTTTCACGTATCCAGCGCGAAAAACGGAAGGAGCTTCAGCGGATGGGCGTCCGATTCAGGGAAACCGGCTTTTCGCCGCGCCTGCGGTTTTACCGCTGCAAGGCCGATCTGCCGGAATCCGCCGTCGTCATCGACCCGGAGGGGAGGCTCTTCGCCTGTGAGCATCTTGCGTGTATGCCGCCCTGGGGCGACGTGCGCGGGGGCGTAACCGATCCGGCCCAATGGGCTTATCACCGCGGAGAGAAGCCGCTGCGGGAGAAATGCCGCGGGTGTATGTTCCTGCCGGAATGCACCCCGTTTCCGGACTGTCCCATGCCGATGCATGACTGCCGGGATATCCTGTCGGACGGTTTTGCCGCCGCGTTCGAGTATACCGTCTCGCACGCCCCGTCCGACCGGGAAGGAGCGTTTGACCCATGCTGATGACCGTCGCCGGACTTCGCGTCCGATATGAACCGCGTTCCCCGGATATCATCCGGTTCTTCGAGCGCTTCCTCACGCCGGATGACGCCTCCGCGCCCGACGTCGACGTCCATATCACGGACGCCGATTTCGCGGCGGCTGCGGCAGCGCGGCCGGCCGTCTCCGACTTATCGCGTGAGTTCGGTCTGCTGCTCGAGAAGCTCGCGGACGAGCTGCCCGAATTTGACGCGCTGTTTTTTCACGCCGCCGTCGTCGAGCTTGACGGCCGCGCCTACGCGTTCACCGCCCGCAGCGGCACGGGCAAGAGCACGCACGCCGCCCTGTGGCGCGAGCACTTCGGCGGGCGGGCGCGTATCATCAACGGCGACAAGCCGTTTTTCCGCCGCATCGACGGCGTGTGGTACGCCTGCGGCACGCCCTGGGGCGGCAAGGAGGGCTGGTATGAAAACGCCATGGTCCCCCTCGGCGCCATCTGCTTCCTCGAACAGGGATGTGTAAACCGCATCGTATCCCTCGGCGAGGCGGAGATCATCGACCGCGTCTTCCGCCAGACCGTCATGCCGGCCGACCCGGTTCGGATGGAGAAGTACCTCTCCCTGCTCCAGAGCCTGATCGCCGCCACACCGTGCTATCTGCTCTCGTGCGACATCAGCGGCGAGGCCGTCCGCGTCGCCTCAGAGGGCATGATCCCATCATCACGCGCAAACGCGCCCGGAGGTACCGAATGAAAATCAAACCCGGATTCATGCTCAGACAGCTGGGCGAGAACTATGTCGTCGTCGCGCTCGGGCCGGCGGCGGAGGAATTCAAGGGCATCATCCGCCTGAACCCCGCCGGGGCGTTTCTGTGGAAGCGTCTCGGCGACGGCGCGTCCGAGGATGAGCTTGTCGCGGCGCTGCTCGGCGAGTACGACGTGGACGAGGCCGCGGCGCGGGCGGATACGGCGAAATTCCTCGCCGATATCGCGGATATGCTCGAGGCCTGATGGCCGGGCTTTCGCTCCGGCGCATATTGGACGAGCAGGGCTTCCATATCGACAAGGGCCGCGGGTACAGCATGCTGCCCATGCTCCGGCCCGACACGGATACCTACGTCGTGGAGGCGCTGCGCGGCGCGGCGCGGCCGATGGACGTCGTACTCTACGAGCTTCCGTCGGGAAAGAACGTCCTGCACCGCGTCATTGAGACGCGGGAGGACGAATATATCATCCTCGGCGACAACTGCACCGCCCTCGAGCACGTCCCCAGGGACTGGGTGCTCGGGCGGCTCACCGCGTTTTACCGCGGCGAGAAGCGTGTGGAGCTGACCGATCTCCGCTATCGGCTGTACGTCCGGCTGTGGTGCCGCCCGTGGCGGATGCGCGTGTCGGTGATCCGCGTGCGGGGCGGCGTCATGCGCAGGCTCCGGGCGCTCAAGCGCCGACTGTTTCCCGGAAAGGCAGGGCAAACGCCATGACAAACGAACAGAAAGCGCTGTACCACCTCATGGCCTGCGGCCTGCACGGAGCCGTGCCGGACGCGTCGGTTCTCGCGCAGGCGGATATGAACGAGGTCTACCGCCTCTCGAGACGGCATATGATCGCCGCGCTGACAGCCAGCGCCGCGCTGAAGACCGGCGTGCCCGACGGCGAGCTTGCCGCGCAGATGCAGCGCGACCTCGACACCGCCGTATACCGCGCCGCCATGATGGACGACGCACGCTCGTGGCTGTGCGCCTTCATGGACGGGGCGGGCATACGCTACCTGCCGCTCAAGGGCATCCTGCTGCAGGAGCTGTATCCCGAATACGGACTCCGGGAGATGACGGACAACGACATCCTGTTCGACGCGGCGTACCGTGAGCCGCTGCGGGCGTTTTTCCTCGAAAACGGCTACGAGCAGAAAGAGTCCGCCGCCCACCACGACAGCTACCACAAGCCGCCGTTTTACAACTTCGAGATGCACATGGCCCTGTTCAGCACGGCCTCGCTTGCGTCGCTGTATACCTACTACACCGACGTCTGGGACCGGGCGATCCCGGACGGCGACTTCTCCCCGGAGGATTTCTACCTCTACATCCTCGCGCACGCCTACAAGCACTACAAGGGCGCAGGCACCGGTCTGCGGACGCTTGCGGACATATACGTCTGCTCCCGCCGGCTGACGCTTGACCGCGCCTATGTGGAGGGAGAGCTTGACAGGCTCGGCATGCGCGCGTTTGAGCAGACGGCCCTCAGACTCGCCGGGATCCTGTTCGGTACGCCCGACGACGCCTCGGCGTGCGAACGCGCGCTGACCGACGAATACGCCCGGCATCTCGACTATTTCACCCGCTCCGGTATGAACGGCTCCGCCAACACGGAAATCGACAAGCTGCTGCGCACTCTCCGGCCCGATTCCGACCGGCTCACGCCGGCCGTGCGGCTGCGGTATATTTTCGCACGGCTTTTTCCGCCGGCCGCGCCGCTCTACAAGGCGTACCCCTTCTTCGGCAGACACCGGCTTCTCACGCCGGTCATGTATATCGTCCGCGCCGGCTCCGTCCTGACCGGCAAGAAAGACCGCATCGCGTCGGAGCTTCAGACGCTGCGCTCGTCGCAGGATTTCTACGACGCACCCCTGTAACCGCATGGCGCCTCCCTCACCCGGAGGCGCCATTTTGATATGATTTGCAAAACCGATATGTTTGTGGTATGGTAGTGACATGAAAAGACAGATTATTTGCATTCTGGCCGCGGCGGCGCTGCTTTTCAGCCTGACAGCCGCCTGCGGCGACACACAGGACAGCGCCGCCGTCGAGCCCTCCGAGCTGATCGACCTCGCCGGGGACGACGCCTCCCCCGCCGAGCCCACCGAGACCCCCGGCCCGCCCGACGGCATGATCGCCGTCTCAAACGGCGCGGGCGGTACGATGTGGGCCGTCGAGGCGACCGAGCTTGCGGAATTCCCCTACGACCGAAACGCCTTCTCGGTCTCGAACGGCGTCGTCGCCTACGCCGGACAGGGCCTGTCCCTCGTGCACGGCATCGACGTCTCCGAGTTCCAGGGCAACATCGACTGGAGCGAGGTCGCCGCCGACGGCGTCGTGTTCGCGATCATCCGCATCGGCTGGCGCGGCTACAGCGGCGGCACCCTGAACGCCGACGAGAACTACCGCCGGAACATCGAGGGCGCCCTCGCGGCCGGTCTGCAGGTCGGGGCCTACTTCTACTCCCAGGCGACCTCGGTCTTCGAGGCCGGCGAGGAGGCGGTCTTCTGCGCCGACCTGCTGGAGGATTACGATTTGCAGCTTCCGGTCTTCTTCGACTGGGAGTTCATCGACTCCGTGCCCGCCCGCACGGACGACGTGGACACCGATACACGCACCGAGAGCGCCCTGATGTTCTGCCGCCTGCTCGAATCCGCCGGGCACACGGCGGGCGTGTATACCTACATCCCCCAGGTGTACACGATGTACAACCTCGACGATCTGGCGAACACCACGCTCTGGATCGGCAACCCCGGCTCGTTCCCGGATTTCTACTACAACCACACATACTGGCAGTACTCGTTCACGGGCAGCATACGCGGCGTGGACGGCCCTGTCGATCTCGACGTGATCTACATCCCCTCGACCGTCGTCACCGTGGAGACGTTCGACGCGGAGCCGGCCGCAGCGCCGGCGGAAACGGCGCAGGCCGACGGGACAGATACCGACGACGCGCAGGCAGACGACGCGCAGACGGACGACGCGCAGGCCGACGAAGCGCAATCGTCCGCCGACGGGGCGGCGCCGGATGATACGGAGGGCGCGGCATGATCATACTCGCCGAGACCGATCTGCACGACCAGGCCGGCATGGAGCGGGCCTTCCGATACTATTTCGAGGAATCCAAACGCAAATACGACGGGATGTTCAACACGATGATGAACACTCGCTTCGAGTCCTGCGACTACGCGTCCCGTTCGCTGACGCTGAGCATGGAGACGCTCGACTGGATGTCGAACCCCAGCTCGATCCTGCACGGCGGCGTGACGGCGGCGGTGCTCGACATGACGATGGGTCTTCTGTGCCGCTACTGCTCCGGCGGGCGCATGACGCCGACGGTCAGCATGGACGTGAGCTATCTGCGCTCCGCGCCGCTGCACAGGCGGCTGTTCATCCGGGCGGACGTCACCCGCTGCGGCGGTACGATCTGCAGCGCCGTCGGCCGGCTCTGGCTCGAGGGCGAGCCCGACCGGCTGCTCGCCACCTCCTCGGGCACGTACTTCGTCACAAAGGCACAGGGATAAAAGCCCGGGGACAGAAGCCTCCGGGGACAGAAGCCTGAAGGAAAAACCTTATAATAATATCAGATTTTTTCGGGACGACCCCATTTTATGCCCGCGCACATCCGAATACATGGGCAAACGGATGTGCGCGGACTATGGTGTCGTCTTATCAATCCGCCGCGGCTGCGGCGATTCGCGGGAGCGCGGAAGCTATGCTATTTTCAATCGACACCGACAGCGGCCTGTGGGCGGAGATCCTCCGCGCCCGGGAGGACGAGGCGGTCATGGACGCCCTGATCCGGCGGCACAGGCGCTTCATCCTGGGCTGCGCGTACAGAACCGTCCACCGCTTCGTCACCGAATCGGACGACGAGTATTCCGTCGCCCTCATCGCGTTCCACGAGGCCGTGATGGGCTATGACGACAGCAAGGGCAGCTTCAAATCCTTCGCCGCGCTCGTCATCCGCCGCCGCCTGCTCGATTACATCGACAGCCAGACGAGAGCCGGACGCGAGATCCCCGCCGACCTCATGAGCGGCGAGACCCCGCGTGAGGACGCCGCCCCCATCCGGCTCGAGGCGCAGAGAAAAATCGCCGAGCAGTCCATGGAGCACGGCCGCGAACAGGCCGCCATACGCGATGAGATCGAGGCCATGCAGCAGACGCTGGGCGGTTACGGCTTCACGTTTTTTGACCTCGCGGCGTGCTCGCCCAGGGCACAGAAAACGAAAACCGCCTGCGCGGCCGTCATAAACGTCCTGCTCGCGGACGAGACGCTTTTGGCGCAGCTTCGCCGGACGGGCGCGCTTCCCGTCAAGGCTCTGTGCGAAAGGGCCGGCGTTCCCCGCAAGATCCCGGACAACCACCGCAAATACATCATAGCGGCGGCGGAGATTCTCGCCGGGGACTACCCCATGCTCGCGGAATACCTACGGTTTGTGAAGAAGGAACAGGTGTCAAAATGAAAGCAGTTGTATTGGATACGCGGGACGGCTGGGCCGCCGTTCTGCGCGAGGACGGCGTCGTGGAGAAGCTGCGCCGCCGCTGCGAGGTGGGTGAGACGATCGGCCTCGACGCGGCGGACGGACGTGTCGTCCGGTTCCGGAGCCGTGCCGTGAAGTGGGTCGCGGCGGCGGTCGCGGCGGTCGTGCTCTTCACCGGCGGCAGCTACGGCTACAACAACGCCTACGCCTATTCCTGTGTCACACTCGACGTAAACCCCTCCATCGCGTATGTTCTGAACCGCCGCAACCGCGTTCTGCGCGTCGAGGCGGGCAACGAGGACGCGGAGCCGATCGCCGCCGCACTCGAGGACGCCGGCGTCCGGCGCATGACCCTGACCGACGCCATCGACGAGAC
>CAJOFW010000175.1 GCA_905234005.1 uncultured Oscillospiraceae bacterium | reverse complement strand
CGAGGCTTTTTGTGAAATATGCCGGAAAAGATGCAAGCAAGACGTGCGCCTCCTATTTGTGCGGTGTTGCCTTAGTATTCGCTTCGATAAGACGGGAACGGAACGCATATGATGGAATCAACCGAAATCAAAAACCTTTCCGAGGATTTTGAGCGGACGCGGCAGCACATAGAAGCCCTTCTGCGCAAAAGCCACACCGCCGAGGCGGTCGCTGTGCCACAGCATATTCGCCCAGCAGGAGAACGCCGTCATCCGGGTATCCGGCGCGGAGCGTCTGGGATATGTCCTGATCCGGCTCGGCTTTGAGGGCAGGATGTATATCCCCGAGAGCGACGAGGACGGGGAGCTCTCCCCCGAGGGGATGGTGCTGCGGGCCTACGCCGACAAGCTCGACTGCAGCTATCACTCCGGCTACAACCGCATCCTCATCACCGTCCGCCGGGGCAGCCTCGCCTCGCTGCTGCCCTGCATCATCGGGATGCTGGCGGCAATCGCCGTGGTGCTGCCCATCCGTCTTCTGTCCGACGCCCGGGCCTCCGCGCTGCTCCTGAATAACCTCGTCTTCCCGCTCGAGGAGCTTTTCACGAACGCCGTGCTCATGGTCTGCGCGCCGGTAACTTTTCTGTCGTTCCTCAAGAACATGACCGATACCTACATCATCGCGGAGCGCAGCTCGGACACGAGAAGGCTCAACAGGGACGTCATCAAATCCTCCGTGCTCTCCGTGCTGCTGGCCATCGGCTTTGCTCTGGTCGTCGCCCACGTCACGCAAAACCATCGCCCGACGGTCGTCTTCGGCATCAGCAGACAGATCGACATGACGCTGCCGGAGTGGATCACCTCTCTGATACCGTCGGACATATTCACCCCGTTTCAGACGGTCTCGCCGTTTCCCCTGTTCATCGTCGCAGCAATCGTCACCTACGCGCTCTGTTCGTCGGGGAAATACTTCGACAAGGTCAAGGACGCGATCGACACGGGCTACGCCCTGTTCTCCCGGATGCTCGGCATCGTCATGTACGCCCTGCCGTTTTTCGTGTTCGCCGCGACCCTCGATCTGCTGCTCGGCAGCGGGTTCGGCGTGCTGCTGTATCTTCTCGGGCTGGTTCTGACCGTCCTGCTCGGGCTGACGTTTTTGATCGCCTACTACGTCATCCGGCTGCGACGGGCCGGGGAGCCGGTCATCCCGTTCGTGAAGCTGCTTGTGCCGCAGCTCTGCGAGAACTGGAAAATCGGCTCGGCGATCGACGCGGTGCCGTTCAATATCCGTTACTGCATCCTGCACCATCACATGGATCGCCGCCGCATCGAGAACGCCCTGCCCGTTCTCGCGCAGATAAACCTCGACGGCAACTGCTTCATCATCACGCTGACCGCGCTGATCCTCATGCTCACCGGACAGGCGGACGTGACGGCGCAGGGCGTCGCCGCCGTCGCGATCCTTGTGCTCTTCCTCTCGCTCGGAGCGCCCAACCAGCCCGGCTCCTGTCTGATCGGCATGGTCATCCTGCTGACCTATATGGACGCCCATGAGCTGATACCCATCGCGATCTTCTGCGAGATGTTCTTCGGCGGGCTGCAAAACCTGATAAACGTCACGGGCGATCTGGTCACGCTGACCGGCCTCAAAAAAACGGAACAGACAGGGAGCGCATTATGATGACGACACAACCCGAAATCCCGGCGGCGTCACAGCCCGCACGGAGGCTTGCCGTGTTCTTCCCGGGCATCGGCTACACGAACGACAGGCCGCTTCTGTACTTCAGCCGCCGCCTCGCGGCGGAACGGGGATACGACGTCAAGCTCCTGAACTACGGCGGCTTTCCAACGGGCGTTCGCGGCGACAGGGCGAAAATGGCCGAATGCTTCCGCCTCGCGCTGACACAGGCGGAGGCAGCGCTCGCCGGCACGAGGCTTACCGCATACGACGAAATCCTGTTCGTCGGCAAAAGCGTCGGTACGATCGTCGCGGCCCGGCTCGCGGCCAAAAGCCCCGCCGGGGATCGCGTCCGCCTCGTGCTGTATACACCGCTGGAGGACACATTTGTCTACGCCTTCGGCCCCGCGATCGCGTTCACAGGCACGGCCGACCCGTGGGTCGGCGGCGGCGGAGACGGCAGGGACGTTAACGCCATACCCCGTATCTGCCGTGAGCGGGGCATCCCCTGCGCCGTGCTCCCGGACGCCAATCACTCGCTCGAGACCGGCGACTGCCTCGCCGACATCCGCGCCCTTGCGCATATTATGGAGACGACGGCCCGTTTCATCGACCGCCGGCCGTTGGAGATCGAGCCGAAAGCAGCGGAAACCGGAACACGAGCCGCAGAAGCCCACGCCCGGACTTCGGAGGCGTCGCCGTGACGGACACGCACGGAACGCCCCTGCGGCCCGGCGACATCGTCCTCGTCGAGAACGAGGCGCTGGATCTGCGCGAGTACGGCGTCGTACGCCGCAGCTCCGAAACCCCCGACGGCTTCGACGGCCCGGACGCCCCGAAGATCGAGTGGCTGAGCCGCCCGTATCTGAATCCCGACCCGGCCTATTGGCTCGGGCGCGCGGCGCTCACCGTCACCGGCAGCGCCGCGGACGGCGTGCCGTCGCATATGCTCCGTCCCGAATACTGCAAAAACGCGGACACATGACGCCCACGTCACGTGTCCGCGTTATTTATCCGCTTCACGGCTCACACCGAAACCGCCGCATACCGACGCAGCCGTTTTCGCAGCGGGTATCCCCTCCGCGACGGAGAGAATCTCAACCTTTTTCTTGAAGGAGAAAGGTTCAGCTCGCCGTTTTTTTGCGCAGCTCCTTGGTGAGCCACTTGTTTTCGTACATCAGCCGGTCAGCACGGCGGAGGACGTCGTTTGTCGTCTCGTCCCCGTCCGGGTCGTAGACGGCCATGCCCCTGGCCACGTCCACCTGTTCCCAGAACGCGTCCTTTTGTAAGCGCATGGCGTCGCCGGACTCGTCAAACCGCCTGAGCAGCGCCTCGCGGTTTTCGTAGTCGCTGTTCTGCAGCACCACGGCAAACTCGTCGCCGCCGATCCGGAAAACGGGGCTGTGATCGTACACGTCGCAGATCAGACTGCACGTCGACTTGAGGTAGACGTCGCCCTTGTCGTGCCCGTACCGGTCGTTGATCGACTTGAGGTTGTTGCAGTCGAAGATAAGGATGGCAAACGCCGGCTTCTCAGCCGCCTCCCGAAGCTCCACGTCCAGATTCTGCAGGTAGATCACAAACGCGCCCTTGTTGCGCACCGACGTCAGCGCGTCGGCGTAGGCGAGGTCGTTGAGGCTGCCGATGTAGGTTTTCAGATGGGCGATCAGGCTGTTGATCGCCTTCGTGAGGACGCCCACCTCGTCCTGGCCATTGTAATCGAGCCGGCAGTCATAGTTGCCCTCGTTCACCTGCCCGGCAATCGCGGTCAGCTCCCGCAGGGGCTTTGTGATGCGCCCGGTGAAGCGCAGGGTCACGATGACGAATACCACAAGCAGAACGATTGAGATGATGATGATCTCATTGACCCACCTGTGCCACTCGCCGTTGATCTCCGATACCGGAACCGTGACGTTCAGGCGCATGCCGTTCGACAGCGTGAGCCAGACCGCCTGCTTCTCCACGCCGTCGAAGGTATAGCGGATGAAGCTGCTCCTGCTCAGAAGGCCGTCCGGCGCCTCGGGCTGCGTCTCCATCGCCGTCACGTCCATGCGGGGATGGTAGATGATGCGCCCGTCGGCGTCGTTCACGAACGCGTAGCCGTTTTCGTAGAGCGTGATATGGTCGACCTCCTGCTCCATGGTCCTGCAGTCGATCTCGATGCCGACGACGCCGACAAACGTCCCCTCGAAGTAGATCGGGGCGTTGAAGGAGATTACACGCACGTCCAGATTGTCCGTGATGTACGGCGGCAGCCAGACCGGCGTGCCGGTGTGCTTCGGAACCGTGCCTCCGTGTCGTACAGCGTGATGTCCGTCACCTCGTGCCGGACGAAGCCGTCGCGTCCCTGGTAGACGTACCAGAAGCCCTTCGCGGTCGTCGATACCGTGGGGTCAATGCGGTAATAATAGGTCAGCACGCCGTTTGTCATGTAGGTCAGGCGGCTGAAAATCTCCTGCACGCGGTCAAGATGCGCCTGCAGCTCATCGTCCTCCAGCCCGGTCAGATCGGACTCCACGTAGGCCGATACCATCTCCACCGCCTGCTCCACGCCCGTGAAATAGGCGTCCAGATTCTTCTCGCCCGTCTCGCAGAGCAGAAGCAGCATCTGATCGGCGCTGCTCGTGCCGAGATTCCGGATCGCGGATACGCCGAGGATCGTGGCGACCGTTACGGCCACGACAAAAATACACACCGTTAGCAGTGTGGTTTTCGTACGGATCGAATTCATATCGCTTCGCCTCTTATGCTTTTTCCTGAAAGAAAAAGCATCAAAAAGAACTTTGTATTCGGTTTGAAAGGACAGTGCTTCCACAGCCCTGTGCCCGGTAACGGGACGAGACTTTTAATCGGGAGCCGGCATCGCGCGCAAATTGTAACAGAAATACAGGTTTTGTCAATTTTCTCCCAATCAAAAGCATTTGTCCGTGAGAGCGAAACATTGCCTGAACACAGTACAAGAGCCAGCTTCCTGAAAAGCTGACTCCTGTATTTGGCGGAGAAGGAGGGATTTGAACCCTCGCTGCGCTCATCACGCACTACTCCCTTAGCAGGGGAGCCCCTTCGGCCTCTTG
>CAJOFW010000174.1 GCA_905234005.1 uncultured Oscillospiraceae bacterium | reverse complement strand
GCCGCTGCCGCCGCAGCCGCACAAAAGTCCCAGCGCCGCGGCGCACAGGACGATGATGGATACAATCCGTTTCATATTGACCTCCCAGAGAAAGCTATGCCGCTGTCTGTTGGACGCGCCGCACAGCAAAATGTTCCCAAATCAGCCCGAAAAGCCCTGTCAGCTCAACAAGCCCTGCCGGCCCGAAATAATCCTATGTGTATTAAAACTCTTAATACACATAGGATACACCCGCGTCCGGGTGTTGTCAAGCGCGTATGCTCAGGGCAGGGTGACAAGTCCCTTCTCGAACAGCTTCTGCACGGCCATGAGGATGCCGGTTTTCGCGTGGTACCAGGTAAGCCCGCCCTGAAAGTAGACGGCGTAAGGCTCCCGCATGGGGCCGTCGGCGGACAGCTCGATCGAGGAGCCCTGCACGAACGCCCCGGCGGCCATGACGACCTCCGCGTCGTAGCCGGGCATGGCCCACGGCACCGGCGTCGCGAAGCTGTCCACCGGCGCGGCGGACTGGATGCCGAGGCAGAAGGCCAGCATCCGCTCCGGCGACCCGAGCGTCACGGCCTGGATGATGTCGTTCCGCGGCTCCGCCCCGTTCGGGACGCAGGCAAAGCCGAGCCGCTCGAACACGTTCGCGGCGAACACCGCGCCCTTGAGCGCCCCGGCCACGACGGTCGGCGCGAGGAAAAAGCCCTGAAACATCGCCGGGAGCTGGCCGAGGTTCGCCCCGACCTCCTGCCCGAGTCCGGGCGCCGAGAGGCGGTAGGCGCAGTTCTCGACGCAGGCCGCCGTACCGCATATATACCCGCCGACGGCGGCGAGACCGCCGCCGGGGTTTTTGATGAGCGAGCCGACGATCATGTCCGCGCCGAAGTCGGACGGCTCGACCGTGTCGACGAACTCGCCGTAGCAGTTGTCGACCATACAGATCACGTCCGCCTTGACCGTCTTGCAGAACGCGATGAGCTCGCCGATCTGCGCCGGCGAGAACGACGGCCGCGTCGCGTAGCCCTTCGAGCGCTGGATCGTGATGAGACGCGTCCGGTCGCCGATCGCGGCGGCGATGCCGTCGTAGTCGAACGTCCCGTCGGGCAGCAGCTCGACCTGCCGGTAGCTCACGCCGTACTCGGCCAGCGAGCATTTGGACGGGCGGATGCCGATGACCTCCTCGAGCGTGTCATACGGCGCGCCCACCGGGGACAGCAGCTCGTCGCCGGGCCGGAGATTGGCCGAGAGGGCGATGGCCAGCGCGTGCGTGCCGCAGGTGATCTGCGGGCGGACAAGCGCCGCCTCGGTGTGGAACGTGTCGGCGTAGACGCGTTCAAGCACGTCGCGGCCGAGGTCGTTGTAGCCGTAGCCGGTCGTCTGCGCGAAGCACTGGGCGCTGACACGGCTGCGGCGCATCGCGTCCAGAACCTTCGCCTGGTTGTACTCCGCCGTCCGGTCGATCGCCTGAAACCGCGCCGTCAGGCCGGACAGGACGTCCTCCCCGAACGCGTAAACCGCCGGGTCGATGCCGAGCTGTTCGTATATCTGCTGTATTTCCATTGTTTTGTACCGTATCGTTAGTCAGTATGCCGACATTTCACATCGCCGCCGCCCGTTCAGATATCGAGGATGCGCCGCATGGTCTCCGGCTGGATCTTGACGATGGCGCGGTCGTAGGTGACGAGGCCGTTGATCTCGTCCTCGATGTCCGTGAGCTGGGTGTAGATCGCGGCGGCGAGACCGGCCTTCTTCGCGGGGGCGATCTGTTTGTGATAGAGCGCCCACAGCTCCTTCTCGAAGTCCTTTTCGTCCACGACGCTGTTGTAGCCGAAATCCCTCTCGTTCCATGTGTGGTCGAACACGCGGAAATTGAAGCCGCCGAACCCGGACAGGAGCACCGCCCTGCCCTCCGGGTCGGGCTTATGGCGGTAGCGGCGGAAGTAGACGTGTTCGCTTCTGACCTCTCCCCCGCCCTGATCGTGCCAGCCGCTCGCGTGGTCGATGACGCGTGTGCCGTCCATGGCCGACACCGTTTCACGCGCCTTCGCCGCGTCGAACTGGCCCCAGCCGTCGCTGAACAGCGTCCAGAGTACGACGCACGGGCAGTTGTACAGCGTCGTGATCATCTCACGCATTTCGTCCATGAAGCGACGCCGCCCCAGCTCGTCCGCACGGCCGAACAGGCGGTAATTGTCGTCCCGTCTGTGCCGGGAGCCGACGGCCATCGGCGCGCTCGTGACAAGGGCGTTGTACGGCCCGCCGCCGCAGGGGATGTCCTGCCACACGAGCAGACCGAGCCGGTCACAGTGGTAGTACCAGCGCGGATTTTCCAGCTTCTGGTGCTTTCGGATCGTGTTGAAGCCCATCGCCTTCACAAGCTCGATGTCACGGAGCATCGCGGCCTCCGACGTGTACGTCATGAGTCCGTCCGGGCTGTAGCCCTGATCGACGACGCCGAGGTGGAAATACGGCTCGTTGTTCAGCAGGAGCCGCCCGTCCGACACCGATATCCTGCGCATGGCGAAGTAGCTTTTCACCTCGTCGCCGCCGAGCGTGACCGTGAAGTCGTACAGCCTCGGATGCTCCGGCGACCACGGCTCGAAATCCGGCACGGGCACCCGCGCCGGACAGGGATAATCCCGGCCCGAGAAGTGTACGACGCCGCCGGGGTCGGCGTCGATCTCCACGACCGCCTCGTCATAGCACGGCGTGATACGGAGCGACCGGATATAATTCCCGGGCACGCACTCGGCCCAGACGGGCTGCCATATCCCGCTCTGCGCCGTGTACCACCTGCCGCCGCGCACAAGCTGCTGCTTGCCGTGGGCCAGCGGCGACGTCTCGCTGTCGTCCTGCACGGCGACGATGAGCTCGCACGAACGGGCGCCGTCCAGCGCCTCGGTGACGTCCACGGTGAACGGCGTGTAGCCGCCGTAATGGGAGCCGGCCTCGCGGCCGTTCACGAATACGACGGCGATCTGATCGACCGCGCCGAAGTGTACGAGCACACGGTCCCCGTCCGCCGGGAATTCGACGTGCCGCCGGTACCACAGGTATTCCCCCGGCCGCAGCACACGCCCCACGCCCGACGCCGGCGCCTCCGGCGAAAACGGGACGGTGATCTGCCCGTCCCACGTCTGCGGCAGCCGCGGCGAGAGCGTGAACGCGTAGTCCCACACGCCGCACAGATTGAGCCATGTGCCGCGCACCATCTGCGGACGCGGGTATTCGTTGAGCATTGTCAGCACCTCTGCTTCCAGTGGAATGGCTGTCGACCATTATAGCAGAGATTTGTCCAGATAGCAACAATCACAGGCGTTCAAAGCGCAATGAGACCTCGACGACGGGCGACCGGCCATCATCCATCGCCGGCGGACAGGTCAAAGCGGCCATCGACGGTGTTCAAGTCAAAGCGGCCATCGGCTGCGGACAGGCGGTCACGCGTCCGTGAGCGCCCGCAGCAGGGCCTCGCAGCCCTCGGTCACGTCGTCCCACGTCGCCTGAAAATCGCCGGTGTACCACGGGTCGGCGACCTCCTCGTGCCGTCCGGCGTAATCGAGCAGCAGCCGGATCTTCCCGTCCGGATCTCCGCCGGCAATCCGGGTCATATTGCGGATGTTCGCGAAATCCATGCCGATGAGAAGGTCAAAGTCGTCGTAATCGCCCCGCGTCATGCGCCGGGCGGTCTTCCCGGCGCAGTCGATGCCGTGCTTTGCCAGCATCCGCCGCGCCGGCGGATAGACAGGATTGCCCAGCTCCTCCGCACTCGTAGCCGCCGAAGCAATCATAAACCCCCGGCCCAGCCCGGCCCGGGATACCAAATCCTTCATAACAAACTCCGCCATGGGACTGCGGCAGATATTGCCGTGGCA
>CAJOFW010000173.1 GCA_905234005.1 uncultured Oscillospiraceae bacterium | reverse complement strand
CGATTCTCCGCGCTCCCGCTTATTTGTTGTGTTCGGAACAAGAAAACTATATACAGGAGTTTGAGGAATTATGGAAAGAAAGTACCCCACAATGTTCAGCCCCATCACCATCGGCGCCCGCGGCCGCTGGCCCGGCATCATCTACAAAAACCGCATCTGGACCGCCCCGACCGGCGTGCATCTGCTGTCTCCGAGCGGCCTGCCCTACCCCAGCGAGGCGGTCATCGCCCACTACCGTGAGAAGGCCCGCGGCGGCGCGGCGAACATCTCCTTCTCCTGCCAGAACATGGACCGCTGGGGCATCGCCCACGACGACAGCGGCTTCCACAACGACCCGGACATCTTCCAGATGCAGCACCACCACATGTGGGCGCGTCTGACGAGCGCCGTCCACTTCTTCGACGCCCGCATCAGTCTCGAGCTTCTCTGCTTCGTCCGCCACGAGGAGCTGGAGGACGGCAAGGTCGTCTGCTGGTCCGTCAACGGCGAGACCGACGAGGAGACCGGCGAGTGGTGTCCCATGCTCGACAAGGCCGCCATGGAGCGCATGTGCGCCGACTACGCCGAGGCCGCGAAGAACGCCGTCCGCGTCGGCTTTGACGGCATCCTCATGCACCTCGGCCACGGCACCTTCCCCGCCCAGTTCCTCAGCCCGCTGTCCAATCAGCGCACCGACGAGTTCGGCGGCTCCCCCGAAAACCGCGCCCGTTTCCCGATGATGCTCGTGAAGGCCGTCCGTGACGCGGTCGGGCCGCGTGTGCCCATCGAGGTTCGCGTCTCCGGCGACGAGCTGACCGAGGGCGGCGGCACGGTCGCGGACTGCGTCGACTTCCTCAAGCGTGTGGAGGACGACATCGACATCGCCCATGTCTCCTGCGGCACCGTCATGGACGACGTGACCCAGACCCGTATGCACCCGGTCGAGTTCTATCCCGCCGGCGTCAACAAGGACTTCGCCCGTCAGGTCAAGGAATCCGGCTTCTCGAAGCCCGTCCTCACGATCGGCGCGTTCCAGCGTCCCGAGCTGATCGAGGAGGTTCTCTCCACCGGCGGCGCCGACCTCGTCGCCATGGCCCGCGGCACGATCGTCGACGCCCAGTGCGTCAACAAGGCCGCCGAGGGCCGTGAGGATGAGATCATCCCCTGCCTCAAGTGCTTCGTCTGCCTCTCCTACGACATGGAGGAGGAGTTCGCCTGCTCCGGCAACCCGACCGTCGGCCGCGAGTACATACTCGATCAGTTCGAGACGAAAAACTCTACGCCCAAGCGTGTCGCCGTCATCGGCGGCGGCCCCGGCGGCATGGCGGCGGCCCAGTTCTGCGCCGAGCGCGGCCACAAGGTCACGCTGTACGAAAAGGACACAAAGCTCGGCGGCACGATCAACTTCGCCAAGTACGCCTCCTTCAAATACAGCCTGAACGACTACATGAACTACCGCATCGGCATGATGGATAAGCTCGGTGTGGACGTCCGCCTCGGCGTGGAGGCCACGCCTGAGATGATCGAGGCCGAGCACTACGACGTCGTGATGGCGGCTCTCGGCTCCTCGAACATCATCCTGCCCATCGAGGGCCACGACGACCCGCGTGTCATCTGCGCCGTCGACACGTTCGGCAACGCGGACAAGATCGGCCAGAAGGTCGTCGTCATCGGCGGCGGCGAGGTCGGCTGCGAGGCCGCGCTGTATCTCGCGATGGAGTGCGGCAAGGACGTCGCCGTCATCGAGATGATGGATCGCATCGCCGCGACCAGCGCCTACGCCCAGGAGCTGGCGCTGTATGACCGCGTGCCCAAGTACTGCGAGCTGCACCTGTCCAGCCCGGTCACCCGCATCACCCCGACCCACGTCGGCTACAAGGATCCCGCCACCGGCGAGGAGGTTCTGCTCGAGGCCGATACCGTCGTGTTCGCGTCCGGCCGCAAGGCGCTGGAGGCGCAGGCCGAGTCGTTCCGCTTCTGCGCGCCGAAGTTCTTCAAGATCGGCGACTGCCTGAAGGCCTCGAACGTCCGCAACGCCAACCGCACCGCCTACGACGCCGCCGCCCAGATCTGACCGGCCGCTCTTTATGGGCCTTTAACCGCCTTTGGAAACGCCTCAGCCGCCCTCCCGTCCTTAAACGGGAGGGCGGCTTTGAGATTCCGCGCTTTTTTCGGCGGATTTTTGTCGTTCTCGTTGACACATTAACGAAGATTTGATACAATATACCATAACCAATCATTCACAATCGAGGAGGTATTCCGATCCCATGAGAAAACTCATCGCGATTCTTCTTGCCGCGCTGATGGTGCTTGCCCTCTGCGCCTGCGACACTTCCCACCGCTCCATCGACGACGACGCCGCCGCGTATCTCGGCACAGAGGCCGCCGCGCCCGCTGACGAAGAGCCTGCCGCCTCCGGCGAGGCCGCTCCCGCCGCCGCCTCCGACGAGGCCGCCCCGGCCGCTTCCGGCGAGGCGTCGTAATCTGCATAATCCCCGCCCTCTCCCGCAGCTTCGCCTGCGGGAGAGTTTTTTCTTGCGCGGGAACTATTCCGGCGCTGCCCGCGTCTTATTGAGTGAAACCAAACGAAGGGATGGTATCAGGCCATGAAGCGTTTTCTGTCTCTGGCAATCATCTTGTGTATTCTCGCGGCGTCCGCCGTACCGGCGCTCGCGGAATCGCCGATGGACGAGTATCTCGCCGACCTCACGCTGACGGTCAAGGAGACGCTCGATGTGGACGATGACTACACGGATTTCTACTCGAGCTACAACGACGGCCCGTGGCCCTCGTGGTATCTGAGCTGGTCGGACGGTCGGCGGGAGCTGTCGGTCAACTGCAAGGCGGACGGGACGATCGCCCATGTCTACCGCTATTTCCTCTCCGACGGCGGCGATATGTTCTACGGCTACGACGCGGCCTTCCCCGCCGTCGGCGAGGACGAGGCGCGCACGCAGGCGGAGAGCTGGCTTACGCGGCTGACGGCGGCGGACGAGTCCGGGCGGATCGACAGCGCGTCCGTCACGCTGGAGGCGGACGGCGTCCGGCGGTTTGCCGGAAAAATCCTCAAAAACGGGCTGGAAACCCCGATCACGTTTACACTCGCCATCGACGAAAACGGCCTGCAGTCCTACAGCCGCAGCGACAGCTACGCGGGCTACCTCGGCGATACGCCGTCGGCGAACGCCTCGACCGGCTCCCTCGACGCGGCGGGGCTTCTGGCCGATTCCGTCCGGCTCGAGCTGTACTACGTCCCGGACGGCGACGGCGGGGCGACACTCCGGTACGTCCCCGTCCCGGCGAACATGGTCGTGGACGCGGTTACCGGCGAGCTTGTGGATATGGACGCGCTGTACGCGTCGTTCGGCTCCGGGTACGGCTACGGCATGAACGGCGCGCCGGTGGCCGAGGCCGCCGCCATGGAGATGGACGCGGGCGCCGCCGCCGGACGCAGCCTGACCGAGGTGGAGCTTGCCTCCATCGCGAACTACGCCGACGCGATGCCGCAGCAGGCGCTGGACGACTCCCTCCGCGCCGTGCCGTCGCTGGGGCTTGCGGATTTCGAGCTGAACCGCTGCTCGTATACGATGGACGCCGACGGGGTCATCACGGCCTCGCTGCGCTATGCGTGTGAGATGACGCCGGATCGTCTCTTCGGCTTCTCCCGGGCCACATACGACGATTACGCGGCGTGGAGCAGCAAGCTGATCGTTTACAAGTACATCACCGTGGACGCGAAAACCGGGGCGTTGCAGTCCGTCTCCACGAGCTACCCGCTCTGGGGCGAGACGGCGGACGCAGCCGTCGCGGAGAGCTTTCTGACCGCCTGCGCGCCGGAAATGCTCCATGAAAGCGCCGTGTGTACGCTGAGCGGCTATAACGGGGACGACGGCGGCGTGACCTACGCCCGCGTACACGACGGGTACTTCTACCCCGCCAACACGCTGTATGTCGCCACAAACCCGGCAACCGGCGCGGTCGATACCTATCATTATACCTGGGACGAGGACGTCGTCTTCGGCCCGTCCGCGAAGCCGGTCGATACGGCGGCGGCGCTGGCGGCGTACACGGGCGCTCTCGATGTGACGCTCGGCTACGTCGCGTGGCCCGAGGCCATCGACTACGACGACCCGGTGCTGTACACTGGGGCTATACGTTCCTCGAGAGCCTGCGTCTTGCGTATTACTACGGTTATGCGGACGACGTCGCCGGCGTGGACGCCCTGACGGGCAAGCCCGTCGCGGCGGATGGCCGCGGCACGACCGGGCCGTACACCTACGACGATCTCGACGGGGCGCCGTGCCGTGCGGCGGCGGAAGCCCTCGGCGCGGCGGGCGTCGGCTTCGCCGGCGGCCGCTTCGAGCCGGACAGCGTTGTAACCATGCGTGACGCGGCGGCGCTTCTGCTCGCTTCCGCCGGCATGGACGTCACGGACTGGGACGACGGGACGATCGGAAACGAGGCCGCCTGGTACGGCTTCATCGGCGCGGACGACTGGATGCCGGACGCCGCGATCACACGCGAGGTCTTCACCCACATGATCCTGTCCGCCTCCCGGTACGCCGCCGCGGCGGAGCTGACCGGCATATGGTCGGACGCGTTCACCGGCCCCGACGCGGGCTACGCCGCCATCGCGTCGGCCCAAAAAGTATCAAAAAGAACTTTATATTCGCTCGAAAAGGCAGCAATTCCAAGGCTTTGCGCCCGGTAACGAAACGGAGCTTTTCATTTGAGAACAGTATGACATAAAATATCAGCCCCCGTCCCCGGCGCAATTTGCCGGTGACGGGGGCTTTCTTCGCTTCACCCCACGCCGTTGGCGGGGCGGATGGAGACCTCGCCGGTGGTGACCGTCTCTCTTCTGCCGTCCGGGTGGCGGACGATGAGGCCGAAATCGGCGCTCAGCTCCTCGGCGAACGCCTCCTCCCGTCTGTCGCCGCGCAGAATGAGGACGGGTCTGCCGAGCGTCACGCAGTTGTCGCGATAGCGCCGCCACACGTCGCCGCCGCCGTGGAGCCAGGTCTCGTAGATCGCGTCGAGCGCGTCGATGATCGCGGCGCAGAGCCGCCCGCGATCCACGGGCCGTCCCAGCGCCATGGCAAGGCTCGTCGCGATGGGCGGCCCGTGGTTCACGTTCACGCCGATGCCCGTGACGAGGTACTGCATCGAACCCGTCTCGCCCTCCACGGCCATCTCGGTCAGGATGCCGCAGAGCTTCCTGTCGCCGAGCATGATGTCGTTCGTCCACTTGATCGCGGGCTTTACGCCTGTCGCGGCCTCGATGCCGTCGCATACGGCGACGGCGGCGTATGCCGTGTAGTTCACCGCCCGCATTGGCGCGACGTCGGGTTTGTACAGCAGCGAGACGTAGATCCCCTTCCCCTTCGGCGACTGGAACGAGCGGCCCAGCCGCCCCCGTCCGCCGGTCTGCCCGTCGGCGACGATGGCCGTGCCGTCCCGAAAGCCGCCGCCGGACATCGCAAGCGTCTTGGCGTAGTTGTTCGTTGAATCCACGGATTCGAGGCAGATGAGCCGCGATGCGCCGTCCGTGCGGCGAAGATGCGGCGCGATCACGCCCGCCGTGAGCCGGTCGGGCACGGACGCCAGCCGGTAGCCCCGCCGGGGCACGGCGTCAATGGCGACGCCCTCCTGCCGGAGCGTGTCGATGGCCTTCCACACGGCGGCACGGCTCACGCCGAGCCGTTCGCTCATGGCCTCGCCGGAGATGTATTCGTCCGGCTGCGCCGCGAGCAGCGCGAGTATCTCTTCCTTCATGGCGATCCCCTCCGACGACAGTGTACCGCACGGCGCGGAAATTGTAAACCAGCAATTCAAAAAAGTTGACAAATCGTCCCCGGTCGTGTATATTGTAAACCAATCAAAGGAGATGGTTTACAATGACCGC
The DNA here is from genome assembly GCA_905234005.1 of uncultured Oscillospiraceae bacterium. Taxonomy (GTDB): domain Bacteria; phylum Bacillota; class Clostridia; order Oscillospirales; family Oscillospiraceae; genus CAJOIG01. Next base: position 130 of record CAJOFW010000173.1, on the reverse strand, counting down.
ATCGACCACATCAAAACGCCACATTCCCACGAGGATGCTGATCCTGTCGGCGCTGTTCTGCGCGCTGACGGCGGTGGGGGCGTACATCCGCATCCCGACGCCCTGGTCGGCGTTCACCCTGCAGGTGCTG
>CAJOFW010000172.1:1934-5823 GCA_905234005.1 uncultured Oscillospiraceae bacterium | reverse complement strand
GGTATTCGCGGGATACGATATTCAGGATCCTGCCCCCGCCGTCCATCAGCAGCAGCTTGACGGCGGAGGTGCCCAGATCCACACCGATATACAGCATGGTGTCTCCTTAATGTACAATTTCTCGATGGTAAGCTTCCCATCGTTACCGGGCGCAGGGCTTTGACATCGCAGTGTTTCGGAGCGAAGTCAAAGTTCTTTTTGATGCTTTTTCTTACAGGGAAAGGTATCAGGCCTTGCCCGTCTTGTGGTTCGAGACGACGTCGAACACGACGGCGACCAGCAGCACGGCGCCCTTGACGATGTACTGCCAGTTGTTGTCGAGGCCGATGATCGACATGCCCTGGTTGATGACGCCGAGCAGGATCGCGCCGACAACGATGCCGGGCACGGTGCCGGAGCCGCCGTAGGCGGACGCGCCGCCGATGAAGCAGGAGCCGATCGCGTCCATCTCGAACGAGGTGCCGGTATCGCCGTTTACGGAGCCGATACGGGCCGCCACAAGCATGCCGGACAGACCGGCCAGCAGCGACATGGACGCGTAGGCCATGAAGTAGACACGCTTTGTATCGATACCGGAGAGCTTCGTGGCCTTCTCATTGCCGCCGACGGCGTAGAAGTAGCGGCCAAACGCGGTCTTCGAGGTGATGAACGCGTAGATGAAGATGACCGCGACGACCCAGATCGCCATAACGGGAATGCCCTTGTAGTGAGCGAGCTTCCAGGTGTAGTAAAGGATCAGGGCGTCGATAACGATGATCTTCGCGAACGCCGTCGCGGCGGCCTCCTGCTTATAGCCCTTCCTCGCCTTCCTGGAACGGCTCAAAAACAGGTTCACGAGCAGGATCACAGCGACGATGACGCCGACGATGAACGCCGACCACCGCACATCGCCGTCGATGCCGGGCACGCGGATGTAGGAGGCGAAGATATTCAGGAACGTCTGATTGCTGATCGAGACGGTCTTGGAGTGCAGGAGCACGCGGCCAAGACCGCGGAACAGGAACATGCCCGCCAGCGTGCAGATGAACGGCGGGATGTGGATATGGCCGATCCAGAAGCCCTGCCAGGTGCCGATGACGCAGGAGATGATAAGGCACAGGCAGATGACGAGCACGGCGTTCCAGCCGGCGGCCAGCATCTGGGCGCAGATCGCGCCGACGAGGCAAACCGTCGAGCCGACGGACAGGTCGATGTTGCCGCCCGTCAGGATGCACAGCAGCATGCCGCACGCCATGACGAGGACGTAGGCGTTCTGCAGAAGCAGGTTCGAGAGGTTCTGCGGATAGAGGAGCCGCCCGTGGGTCAGGATCGAGAACAGGATGAAGACCGCGACCAGGGCGATGACCATGGTGTATTTTTTCAGTGCAGCTTTGACGTTCATTTACACTCCCTCGCTTTCTTTCTTTTCCGACTTGAGGATCGCCGCCATGATCTTTTCCTGCGTCGCCTCGGCGGCGGACATCTCGGCGACCATGCTGCCCTCGTTCATGACGTAGATGCGGTCACACATACCGAGAAGCTCCGGCATTTCCGAGGAGATCATGATGACGGATTTGCCCTGCGTCACCAGATCGTTCATGATGCCGTAGATCTCATACTTCGCGCCGACGTCGATGCCGCGTGTCGGTTCGTCCATGATGAGGACGTCGGGGTCGGCGAACATCCACTTGGACAGCAGCACCTTCTGCTGGTTGCCGCCGGAGAGGTTGCCCACTGGCTGCTGCACCGTCGGCGTCTTGGTGCGGAGCTTTTCGCGGAACCCTTCCGCCACGGCGTTTTCCTTGTCCACGTCGATAATGCCGTTGCGGCACACCTTCTCAAGACGCGCCATGGTGTTGTTTTTCGCGATGGAGTCGGGCAGCACGAGGCCGTTGCCCTTGCGGTCCTCGGTGACGTACGCAAGACCGGCGAGGATGGCCTCCCGCTCGCTTTTGAGCGTGACCTCTTTGCCGCCGATGAAGAGCTGTCCGGTGATGTTCGTGCCGTAGGCGCGGCCGAAGATCGACATGGCAAGCTCCGTCCGCCCCGCGCCCTGCAGGCCGGAGAAGCCGACGATCTCGCCCTTGTGGACGTTGAAGGAGACGTTGTTCACGACCTTCTTCTCCGTGTAGACCGGGTGGTAGACGCTCCAGTCCCGCACCTCCATGCCGACCTCGTCGGATACGTGGTGCTCACGGGCGGGGAAGCGGTCGGACAGCTCGCGGCCCACCATGCCGCGGATGATGCGATCCTCCTCGATATCCCGGTTCGAGTTGTCGATCGTCTCGATCGTGGAGCCGTCACGCAAAACCGTGATCTTGTCGGCCACGTAGGAGATCTCGTTGAGTTTGTGAGAGATGATGATGGACGTCATGCCCTGCTTCTTGAACGCGAGCAGCAGGTCGAGCAGCATCCGGGAGTCCTCCTCATTCAGGGACGAGGTCGGCTCGTCGAGAATCAGCAGCTTCACATTCTTCGAGAGGGCCTTCGCGATCTCCACGAGCTGCTGCTTGCCGGTGCCGATGTCCTTGATGAGGGTCGTGGCGTTGTCGCGCAGGCCGACCTGGCGCATGTGCTCCTCCGCCTCGTGGTAGGTACGGTCCCAGTCGATGCCGAAGCGTCCCTTGCGCTCGTTGCCGAGGAACATATTCTCGCCGATCGACAGCTCGGGGATCAGAGCCAGCTCCTGGTGGATGATGACGATGCCCACTTCCTCGCTGTCACGCAGGGTCTTGAACTGGCATACGCTGCCGTCGTAGATGATGTCGCCGTCATAGGTGCCGAAGGGATACGTGCCGGACAGCACGTTCATGAGTGTGGATTTACCCGCGCCGTTCTCGCCGACGAGGGCGTGGATCTCCCCGCGTTCGACCGCGAGATTTACGTTGTCGAGCGCCTTCACGTTGGGGAATTCCTTGGTGATGTTTTTCATCACCAGAATGTAGTCAGCCAAATTTCATACCTCCTGTCTTCTATTCCGCCGGGATATGACAAAGGGGAGCGGGGATATACCCCGCCCCCCTGCTGCGGCTTGATAAACACGGCTTCCGGAATCGGAGCGATTTCCCCGCCGGACGATCATCCGTGACGGAGCGCCAACGATTCCATCGGCAGAGCGTCGATCAGTTGGCGGCCAGATAGTCGCCGTCCCAGGAGTAAAGGCCGGTGTCCACCAGATCCTGCAGGTTGTCCGCGGTGACGGTCCAGGGGACGAGCAGGAAGGAGGGGATGATGCCGGTGCCGTTGTCGTAGGACTCGGTGTCGAAGGCGGCCTCGGCGGACAGGGAGTCGAGGAGGCTCTCGTCGGGCGTCTCGCCGGCGAGGATGGCCTTTGCGACGTCGAGGGTCACGCCGGCCTCGTCGGAGACGTTCTTGTAGACGGTCATGGTCTGGATGCCGTCGACGATGTTGCGCAGGTTGGCGACGTCGCCGTCCTGACCGGTAATGATCGGGGTGTTGCCGCCGGCGTAGTCGGAGGTGATGGCCTGGGCGACGCCGAGGGCGGTGGAGTCGTTGGAGCAGAGGGCGACGTCCAGAACGGTGCCGTCGGAGTAGTAGGAGGCGAGGATGTTCTGGAAGCGGTCAAGGGCGACGTCGGTGGCCCAGGTGGGCGTGGCGACCTGCTCGAACGTGGTCTGGCCGGAGGGAACGACGAGCTTGCCGGCCTCGATGTACGGGCTGAGCACGTCGAACGCGCCGTTGAAGAAGTAGCCGGCGTTGTTGTCGGCGGGGTCACCGGCGGTGAACTCGATGTTGAAGGGGCCTTCGGCGTTGTCGAGGTCAAGGGCGTCCGCAACGAAGGTGCCCTGCAGGGTTCCGACGGTGTAGTTGTCGAAGGAGACATAGTAGGAGATCGCGTCGGTGTTCATGATCAGACGGTCATAGGCGATGACGGGGATGCCGGCGTCCT
>CAJOFW010000172.1:0-1891 GCA_905234005.1 uncultured Oscillospiraceae bacterium | reverse complement strand
AATGAGCAGGTCAACGCCGTCGGCGATCATGGTCTGGATGTCGTTGTTCTGGGTCTCGATGTCGTTGTCGGAGAACTTCAGGCTGGCGGCATAGCCGGCGGCCTCGAACTGCTCCTTCAGATACTGACCGTCGCGATTCCAGCGCTCGAGGGAGTTGGTGGGCATCGCGATGCCGACGGTCTGCGTGCCCTCGGCGGCGGGCGCGGCCTCCTCGGCGGCGGGCTCCGCAGCCGCGTCGGACGACGAGGAAGAGCTGCAGGCGGCCAGGGCGAATACCATGGCCAGAGCAAGAATCAGTGCCAGGAACTTTTTCATGGGGTTATCCTCCTTGAATAAAATAGGTATTGAACCTTGCGAAGTCTGTCCGGGACTTCTGTTTATAAATTTTACCGATACATCATATGTATGTCAACAGATTTTTGAAATGATGCACGTAATTTGGTGTTGTTGTTTTCTCGACCCACTTGATTTTGTGTCAATTAACCAAATAGCAAACATTCGTCAAGCATCTTTAATTAATATGCTTTACAAAAGTTTTGCCTCCCCCCTTGACGAACGGTGCGTCGGTGGTACAATAAGGCAGGAAAAAGCATGCAGTCACAGGGGGTGGTACGATGCCGGGAACAACACCGACCGGCGTGCAGGGTATGTCCACCCGCGCACGCATATACCGCGCGCTTTACGACGCGGAGGCGCTGTGCACCCGTCAGATGCTGGCGGAATTGTGCGGCATAAGCATGCCGACGCTGTATCACAACCTGACCGACCTCATGGACGCGGGGCTTGTACGAAGCTCCGGTGAGGAACAGTCCACGGGCGGACGCCGGGCGCAGGGGCTGGAGATCGTCCCGGACGCCCGCGTCGCCGTCGGCGTGTCGGTCACGGAGCGGCATCTTCTGATGACGGCAACGGATCTGCGCCTGCGGGAGACGGCGTTTCGCTCTCTCGCGCTTGACACGGCGAAGCAGATTCGCGAGGGCGGTCTGATCGCGCCGCACATCGAGAGCTTTCTCGATGACTACCGGGTGGATCGAAGCCGTCTGCTCGGCGTGGGCATCACGATACCCGGCATGCTCACACGGGACGGACGGCGCATCTTCATGGCGCCCACGATAGGCGTTCGGGATATGCCGGTATCGCTGCTGACGCGGGATATCCCCTGCCCCGTCCACGTCGAAAACGACGGCTCGGCCAGCGGGAACGCGGAGTATTTCGTTCGCCGTGAGCGGCGAAGCCTCGCGTATATATCGCTCGAGAACGGCGTGGGCGGCGCTGTGGTGCTGTCCGCCGGGCGTCCGTATGCCGGCGCGAACAGCCGCAGCGGGGAGTTCGGGCACATCTGCGTCGAGCCGGGCGGCCGAAGGTGCAGCTGCGGCAAACGGGGCTGTCTCGAGGCGTACTGCTCGCCGCGCCGCATATGGGACGAGTTCGGCGTATCAGCCCCCGCGTTTTTCCGGGGCGTCGAGGAGCACGAGCCGGCGTATGAGACGCTGCTTTACGATATACTCCGTCACCTTGCCATCGCCGTGAACAACGTGCGCATGGCGCTCGACTGCGACATCGTGCTCGGCGGCAGCTTCTCGGAGCATCTGCAGCCGTATCTGCCCATCCTCAGGCGATACGTCGTTGCGGGCAATCCGTTTGACGAAAACGCCGACTTTGTGCATTTCAGCCGCTTCCGCCGCCACATCGCCCTGCGCGGCGGGGCACTGTACTTCATCCAGAAATTCATAAACGGACTGTGACGCCGCGGCGTCAGCCGCGAACAATCGAAAACCACCGGCATGACCGGTGGTTTTCGATTATTCATCCTCCCGCACGTCTCCGATGAACATCGCGTCGCCGAACGAGAAGAATCTGTACCTCTCCTCAACCGCCGTGTTGTATGCGC
>CAJOFW010000171.1 GCA_905234005.1 uncultured Oscillospiraceae bacterium | reverse complement strand
TTAATCATACAACCGTAACATCGTAAGGGGGAACCCATGCGCATCGAGAAGCTTCTCGCCGCACTCGCGCTGCTGGCGGCCGTGATCGTCCTGGCCCGTTTTTCCTGGCGGCAGCTCCGGGACGCCGACACGGTCGGCCCGAATATATATATGGATGACACAATCGTATACGTCAGCGTCTCCGATCCCCGCGTCACGCTGCTGCGCGGCGTGACCGCCCGGGACGCGGCGGACGGCGACGTGACCGACACCCTCGTCGTCGAGAGCCTGTCCGGCTTCGTCGCGCCCGACACCCGCGCCGTGACCGTCGCGGCGTTCGACGGCGGCGGCAACGTCTCAAAGGCGACGCGAAGCCTCGTCTACACCGACTACCGCCCGGCGGTCTTCTCGCTGACGGACGCGATGCGGTTTCCGGTCGGGGCGACGCAGCAGGCGATCCTCGCCGCCGTCGGCGTCACCGACGCGATCGACGGCGACGTCTCCGACCGTGTGACGTTCTCCGCGGGCAGCGTCATCAACGTCGACACCGCCGGCGACTACCGGGTCACGCTCGAGGTATCGAACAGCGCCGGCGACACGTTCACCCTGCCCCTGACGGTCACGATCTACGAGCCGACGGCGTTCAACCTCGCCCCGAAGCTCTATCTGACCGACTACATCGTCTACACGAAGGCCGGCGAACCCGTCGATCCGCTCGATTACCTCGACCACATGACGTACAAGGGCGTCGACTACGCCCTCACGGACGGGCGCGGCACGTTCCTCGTCGACACCTCGGACATGACGCGGGACGAGCTTACGGCCTTCCGTGCGGAGGAACCGGCGCTGGACGTCTCCCTGATCGGCGTCGTGGACATGACAAACTACAACACCCCCGGCGTGTACGAGATCCGGTACTCCCTCGCGGACGGGGACGGCAACCTCGGCCGTGTCACGCTCACGGTCGTCGTGGAGGGCTGACCATGGACAGAGCCTCGGAGCAGGGCCTGTTTGCCCGCATACAAAACGGCTTTGAGCCGCGCACGGTGCTCGGCGACGTAAAAAAGCACCTCTTCACGATCATCGCGCTCTCCCTCGCGGCGGCGCTTCTCATGTACGTGCGCGGGGCGAAGCGCTACACCCCGGTCTACGACGTCAGCGCCACCTACGTCGTCACGACGCGGGGCGCGAACGCGAGCCTCATCAGCAACCTCTCGAGCGCCCAGCAGACGGCGGAGCTGTTATCACGCGTGGTGACGAGCGGGCCGCTCATGGACGCGGTGGCCGCGGAGCTCGGCCTGCCATACGTACCCGGCGCGGTATCGTGCGAGATCGTGCAGGAGACGAACCTTCTCGTCCTGCGCGTAACGGCGGGCTCGCCGCGCATGGCGTTTCTGATCCTCGACTCGGTCATGCGCAATTACCCGGTCGTGACCGACCTCATAGGCCGGGACGTCGTCATGCGGGTGCTCGTCCAGCCGGAGATACCGACCGCGCCGTCGAACGCAAACGACCCCCTGCCCGGGGCCGTGCGCACGGGCACCGCGTGCCTTCTGGCGCTGACGCTCTTCTTCGCGCTCGCCTCGGCCGCCCGCGACACGATCCGCCGGGGCTCCGAAATCGAGCGCCGCCTCGACGCGAAATACCTCGGCTCCATCGCCCACGAGGAGGAATACAAGACCCTCGGCACGCGGCTTCGCGGCGGTGAGACGCCGACACTGATCGACAGCCCCGCGTGCAGCTTCCGCTGCATCGAATCCGTGCAGAAGGTCTGCCGCGCCGTCCAGAACAGCATGGAGCGCGGCGGCCACAAGACCCTCCTCGTCATGAGCTGCGAGGAAAACGAGGGCAAAACCACGGTCGCGGCCAACCTCGCGCTGGCGCTGTCCCAGCGGGGCCGCCGGGTGCTTCTGATGGATCTCGACCTCAGAAACCCCTCGCTTATGAAGCTCTTCGACTTCGACGACGAGCCGATCACCGTCCTCGTCGACACGCTGATGTGCGCGCCGGCGTCCGGGCCTCTCATCGAGCAGATGGGCGAGGACGGCGTCTACTACATCTTCAACACAAAGCCCTGCCGCCGTTCGACCGAAATCCTCACGAACGGCCGGCTCGAGCGGCTTCTCGCGCTCCTGCGCGAGCGCTTCGACTACATCGTCATGGACACCCCGCCCATGAGCCTCACGGCGGACGCGGAGGCCCTGGCGGACATGGCCGACGCGGCGCTGATGGTCGTGCGCGAGCACCGGACGGAAGCGCGGCGCATCGCCGACGCGCTCGACACCCTCTCAGGCTGCCGCGCCGAGGTCATCGGGGCCGTCCTGAACGACGCCCGCGCCTCCCTCGGCGGCGGCGTCGGCGGCTACGGCTACGGCGCGGACGTGCGCGGCAGCGGCTACGGAACATATTATGGCAGGTACTATGGAAGCAACGCGTGACCAACCGAATACAACAGAGCAGATCGACGTCACCGCTTACTTCTCCGATCTACGGAAGGGCTTCCGGCGGTATTTCGTTCTGATCCTCGCGCTCGCGAGCCTCGCCGCGAGCCTGTGCTACGGCATGGCCGCCCGATCCTACGAGCCGCGGTATACCTCCTCCGCGACCGTCATCATCGGCCTGCAGAGCGCCGTCAACTACAACGACGCCTACACCCAGTATTACACCCAGACGGCCACGCGGCAGATCACGCTGACGTTCCCCTACATCGCCGCGAGCGCGGCGCTCAAAAACGTCATCGTGAGCGAGCTGGGCCAGGAGGCCGCCGGGGCGCAGATCACCGCCGAGAGCCTCGAGGATCTCGGCATGATCACCGTGTATGTGACGGCGGACGACCCCCTTCTCGCCTACAACGTCCTCGGGGCGGTGCTCGAGCACTACCCCGACGTCGCGGCGTCGGTCATCGGCGAGACGGAGCTGACGATCGTCACCCCGGCGCAGATCCCCTCCGCGCCGGACAACCCGAGCCGTCTCATCGACGCCGCCCGGGGCGGCGTGATCGCGGTGCTCGCGGCGGCGGTCGTCGTTCTTTTGATCCGCTCCGCCCTCAAGAAGACCGTCCGCACCGAGGCGGATTTCACAAAATACCTGAGCCTGAAGAGCCTCGGCGGCTTTCCGCACGTCCGCACGGGACGGGGCGGTCCGGGCCGGCTCCGGCTCGACGGCAGCCGCGTCCCCTACGCCTACCGTGAGGCGGCGCGAACGCTCCGCGCCCGTCTCGAGCGCGACCACGCCGAGACCGGCGCGCGCGTCTACATGATCAGCAGCACCCTCGCCGGCGAGGGCAAGAGCACAATCGCCGCGAACCTCTCCCTGAGCCTCGCCGAGAAGGGCTTTCGCGTCCTGCTCATCGATATGGATCTGCGCCGCTCGTCCATCCTCGACGCGATGGGTCTGCCCCCGGCGGAGAAGGGCGTCGCGGAGCTGATGGACGGCAGGGCCTCCGTCGGCGACATCGCCGTGACCGACCCGAACAGCGGCGTGCGCATCCTGCCCGGCGGCAGCGGCGGACGGCGGGCCATACGGCTCCTGTCCGGCGAACGCCCCGGCATCCTGCTCGAATCGGCCCGGGCCGAGGCGGATTTCATCCTCGTCGACACGCCGCCGAGCGGCCTGATGTCCGACGCGGCGAACATCGTCCGCAGCGTGGACGCGGGCATATTCGTCATCCGGCAGGACTACGCCCCGGTCGACCGCATCCGGGAGGGCGTGGGCCTTCTCGCGGACACGGGCCTGCGCATCGCCGGCTGCGTCCTGAACGACATGGAATCCGGCGTCCTCGCCGGGCGCTGCGGCTGCGGACGCTGCGGACGCTGCGATGGTCTTTTTATTCTTGGACCCTTTCGGACGCGGCATAACAATAGGACTCCCTTCAAAAGTATATTTTGTATTGTTGCTTGTGTGGAATGCTATGTGTGTGGAATGTTAGGGG
>CAJOFW010000170.1 GCA_905234005.1 uncultured Oscillospiraceae bacterium | reverse complement strand
AATTTCGCGATCGACGCGCTGTCGAATTTTTCCGCGAGGCGGCTCTCGGGGTCGAGATACGGATTGGCTTCGGGCTTGTTCAGCCGGGCGGACGGCTGCTTGGGCGGCTGTTTGGACGGGCGGTCGGACGGGCTGTTGGATTTTCTGGTCATGGCGGTTTTGTCCTTTCGTGAGACGCCGGCGCAGGGCGCGGCTGTGTGATGATTGCGGGAAACAGTATTATACCCTCCGGCGGCAGTATGCCGCACGGGGGGTTATTTTATACATCCATATACATCCATTCAACTACATCCAATCAAGCGATTCCTGGAGGCGAGACGGCAGATGAAGGATTTGTGGCGTGAGGGTACGGAGCGGGAGCCGTGCTGTCCGGTGTGCGGCCGCGTGTGCGATACGATCTACCGGGAGCGGTATTTCGAGATCGTCGGGTGCGAAAATTGCGTGTCGCAGCACGAGGCGTGCGAGACGGAGGCGTGCTATGAGCCGCGATACGCTGTGCTGGGGCTGTAAAAACGCCGTGCCCGACCCACGGACGGGGTCGGGGTGCGAGTGGAGCGTCAGCCGGGCGCGAAGGGCGGTGCCGGGGTGGTGCGCGGCGCGCACGCGGCTTTTCTGGTTCGAGGGCGGGCGGCTCATGCAGACGACGTCGTGGCGCGTGCTGCGCTGCCCCAGGTTTCGCCCGGAAAAACAGAACGATCATGGCGGGAGGTTGTGCGATCATGGCGGGGAGAAGGAAAATCACGGAGGAGGCGGTCATCCGCGAGCTGGGGTACATCGCGTTTGCCGATCTCGAGACGGTGAAGGCGGCGGAGAAGATGAAGGCGCTTGAGCTGCTGGGGCGGTACCTCGGCATGTGGAGCGACAAGACGCCGAACGGCGGCGCGGACGGGGAGCAGTCGAAGCTCGGCGAGCTTTTAAGGCTCCTCGGCATGAGCGGGGAGAAGACCGATGCTGGCGCTGTCGCCGAAGTATGAGGCGTTTCTGCGCTGCCGCGCCGAGCTGGAGGTGCTCGAGGGCACGACGGCGGCGGGCAAGACGACGATCGCGCTGTATAAGTTCATGCTCATGTGCGCGGCGAGTCCGCGCCGGCTGCACGTCCTCGCCGCCGAGGACACCGGCGCGGCGGAGAAGAACATCATCCAGAAGGAGCTGGGCATCGCGGAGCAGTTCGGCTCGCTGGCGGAATACCGGGGCAACGGCTCGAAGCAGTACAAAATGCCCCATATCGTCCTGCACGCCCTGCGTGAGGACAAGATCATCTTCGTCGTCGGCTACCGCGACCGTACACGGTGGAAGGACGCCCTCGGCGGGCAGTACGGGTGCCTGTACATCGACGAGATCAACACCGCCGATATGGATTTCGTCCGGGAGGCGGTCATGCGCGCCGATTACACGCTCGCGACGCTGAACCCGGACGACCCCGGCCTGCCGGTGTATAAGGAGTACGTGAACCGGTGCCGTCCGCTGCCGGCGTGGGCGGCGGAGACGCCGGAGGAGATCGCCCGCGAGCTGACGGAGCCGGCGCAGCCGGGGTGGGTGCACTGGTTTTTCACGTTCGACGACAACCCCGGCCTGACGGCGGAAAAACGCGAGAAAATCATATCGTCCGTGCCCGTCGGCACAAAGCTCTGGCGCAATAAGATACGCGGGCTGCGGGGCCGGGCGACCGGGCTTGTGTTCTCAAACTTCGACCGGCGGACGCACGTCATCACGGCGGAGGCGGCGAGGGTCTACGTCCGGCGCGGGGAGCGGGCGCAGAGCGAGTATTTCGCCCGGTTCTCGTGCGGGGTGGACACGGCGTATTCGCAGCGGTCGCCGGATACGATCGCGATGGCGTTTCTCGGCATCACAAACCGGGGGCGGTGCGTCGTCCTCGACGAGAGGGTCTACAACAACGCCGCCCTCAAAACGCCGCTGGCCCCGACCGATACCGTGCGCAACCTCGTCGATTTCCTCGACCGGAACGCACGGGAGTGGGGGCTGTGCCGCGGCGCGTTCATCGACTCGGCCGATCAGGCCACGATCACGGAGGCGGCGAAGTACAAACGGGCGGCGGGGTGCGTGTACGCGTTCCAGCCGGCGTGGAAACGGGAGCGGATCATCGACCGCGTCAATCACCAGCTCGGGTGGTTCGCGCAGAACGACGGGACGGCGGGGTTCCTCGTCACGGCGGGCTGCGCGCACTATATCCGCGAGCTGGAGACGTATTCGTGGCGCGAGGATCGGGACAACGAGCCGGAGGACGGCAACGACCACATGATCAACGCCGTGCAGTACGCGTGGCTGCCGTTCGAGCAGACCATCGGGCTTTGAACGTTCGGCGGCCGCTTCGACGGGCTGACCGGATGCGGAGCGAGTATTATTACTCCGGCAACAAAATAACCGCAAATTGTGCGCCATGCCGGTGTTGCCGGAGTAATAAACGCCATGTCTTGCGGTTGCCGCATCTGCGGCGAGCAAGACGGCTTTGAATAATTTCCATTCTGGGAAGGAGAAACCTGACGTATGAACTGGCTGAGAGATTTCGTATTCCGGCTGCTGCGGGTGCAGCCGGCACGGGAGCGGAGCATCATCATCCGCGAGCCGATGACGTTCCGGGAGAACGTCCTGCGCAATAAGCTTTGGTACCGGGGCGACCCGGCGGAGCTGGAGCAGTTTTTCCGGCAGACCGCCGCGACCGGGGCCGAACGCGCCCGGTTCTGGGCGTCGGTGCCGCAGGGACGGGTGCGGAAGATGCACTCGGGCCTCGTGGGGACGGTCGTGGATCGCTACCGCGACATCGTCGCCTCCGATCTGCAGGGCGTGAGCATACGCTGCGACGACGGCGGCGTCACGGAGCGGTGGGAGGCGCTCGCGGCGGGCTGCGGCTTCGACGGGCTCGTCGGCGACGCCGTCGCCGGGGCGCTGTCCGCCGGGGACGGGGCGTTCAAGATCACGATCGACGAACGCGGCCGGCGGCCCGTCGTCAGCTTCTGCGAGGCCGACCGGGTCGATTTTGTCCGGCGGGGCCGCACGGTCACCGAGGTGCGGTTTCATACGACGCTCGAGGACGGCGGCGAGGCGTTCCGGCTCGAGGAACGGTACGGGCCGGGGTACGTCCGCTGCCGCCTCTTCGACGAGCACGGAGATCAGACGGAGCTGCGGCGGCTGGCGGAGACGTCGTCGCTCGGGGACGTGACGTTCGACGAGGGCGTGACGCTGGCGGTGCCGTTCGTGATCTTCGACTCGAGCCGTTTCCCCGGCCGGGGCAAGGCGCTGTTCGAGGACAAGACCGACGCCGTCGACGCCCTCGACGAGGTGCTGAGCCAGTGGCTCGACGCGGTGCGTATGGGCCGCGTCAAGCGGTATATCCCCGAGGATATGCTGCCGCGGGATATGGACACGGGGGAGCTTCTCGCGTCGAATCCGTTCGACAACGACTTCATCGCCGTCGGCTCGAGCCGTACCGAGGGCGTCGCCGATAAGATCGAGGTGTCCCAGCCCGACATCAGCTACGAGGCGTATGTCTCGAGCTATACGGCGTTTCTCGAGCTGGCGCTGCAGGGGATCATGAGTCCCGCGACGCTCGGCGTCGACCTCAAGAAAACCGACAACGCCGAGGCGCAGAGGGAGAAGGAGAAGATCACGCTGTTCGTTCGCGGCCGGATCGTGGACACGCTGTGCGGCGTGCTGCCGCGGCTCGTGGAGGCGATTTTGCAGGCGGACGATCTCATGCGCGGCGAGGCGGCGGGGACGTATGACGTGAGCGTGCGGTTCGGCGAGTACGCAAGCCCCGGGTTCGACAGCACGGTCGAGACCGTCGTGAAGGCCACGCAGGGCGGCGTCATGAGCATCGAGCAGGCCGTCGAGGAGCTGTACGGCGATACGTGGACCGAGGACGAAAAGGCCGAGGAGGTGCGCCGGCTGCGGGAGCGGG
>CAJOFW010000169.1 GCA_905234005.1 uncultured Oscillospiraceae bacterium | reverse complement strand
CGGATATGGCCGCGTTTTTCATCTGCATCCTCGGCAACTTCACCGGCGCGGTCTTCGCCGCCCGGATCGCCAACCGGATGCTGTCCTCGACGCTGAACAAAATCATCGGCGTCTTCCTCGTGTCGGTGGGACTCATCATGCTGGTCGTGCATTTTCTATAACCGTTCATACTGTTCTCCAATGAAAAGCTCCGTTTCATTACCGGGCGCAAAGCCTTGGAAACGCTGTCTTTTCGATGCGAATACAAAGTTCTTTTTGAACCTTTTTCTTTCAAGAAAAAGGTTCAGCACCCGCTTCGCAGGGTTGCTTTGCAGGCGTCGACAAAAGAAGCCGCCCCGGCCGGGGCGGCTTCTTTTGTCGGTTGTACGTTTTCCCGCAGGGATCAGAAATTGCTTACGAGGAAGCTTCGGATCGCGGAGTAGTCGGTCGAGAACAGCACCGCCGAATTGAGAAGCGACTGCTGCTTGCTCGTCAGCGTTTTGCCTGTCCAGGTGGTCATGGTCTTGTAGAGGCTCAGCGCGTCGCTGAGGGTGTACGAGTGGGTCGCGACGTGCGTCGCGCAGTACGCGAGGCTGTCGCCGGTGTAGACGGTGTTGCCGGACCACGTAATCTTCTGCCCGGAGGGCAGCGCGGTCGTGAACCGGAAGATGCGGTACGGGTCGATCGAGACGTTGCCGGTGAACGTGATCTGCGGCGTCGTGCCCGAGGCGAACTTGCCGAAGGTGAAGTCGCCGAACCACCTGCTGGAGCGGTAGGTGTCGGCCCAGCCGCCGCCCGCCTGCACGGTGTAGTTGTCATAGACATAGATGCCGCTCATGGAATCGCTCGAGCCGTGCGTCCAGAACTCAAAGGAGCCGCTGCAGCGGACGAGGATGTTGTTGTAGATATAGATGTTGCTGTAGGCGCCCGTGTTGCCCTGAATCGTGATGCCCGAGTCGAAGACCTCCATGACGAGGTTGTTGTAGAACCGGACGTTCGTATTCAGTCTGGAGGCCGAATTGCCCCAGATCTCCATGCCCGCGCCGTAACGGGTCGAATCGCCGCTTCCGATGCCGTACTGGAGCGAGCCGCCGCACACGTTGACGACGAGGTCATGGACGTTCGCGTTGACTATCGGATACGAACGGTTGCGGACGGCGCACGCGCCCGTGTTGCGGATCTCCAGATTGGACACGTCGCAGTAGTTCGGAACGAGCAGACCGTTCAGGTTCGTCGCGCACCTGAGCGTCCCGTAGGTGGTATAGGGGTTGGATTTCGTGTAGACGTAGAGATACTTGCCGTTGCAGTAGAAGTCCATCTCGTCGGACATCTCGGAGGTCGAGGTGCACAGGCCGCCGAAGATCGTGCCGTCCGCCGCCTGGATGTGGCCGATATTGCAGGAATCCTCGTCCGTGGCCGTGTAGCCGGAGAACTTGCTCGTATCCGTCAGATTCACACGCCAGATATTCGTAGCGTATTTGCTCCACGCGGAGGAGGAGGAGATGACCTTCGCGGACGTGATGACGGGCAGAGCGCCGTCGCCGTAGCAGCTGATGACGAGCGTGCCGTCCGTGCCGTCGCCGCGCATTTTGGGCGAAATCTCCCCGTAGAATACGTCGTCGCACTTGAACAGGAGCTGATCGCCGCCGTAGTATTTGATGGAGTTCGCTGTCTCGAGGCTCATCGGCGCGTCCGGGCTTGTGCCGGTCGAGGACGTGCCCGTGGCGCTGACATAGTACACGGTGCCGCCGGTACTGGCTTTGACCGTGAGTTTTGCGGTGCCGCTCGTCACGGACGTGCCGCCGGTCGACGTCACGACACAGCGGTAATAGTAGCCGTTCAGGGCCGTCGTCGCGGTCACCGTGAGCGTGGCGGTGTCGTAGCCCTGGAACGCGGAGTCCTGCCAGGTGCTGCCGTTTGCGGAGAACTGCCACTGATAGGCGGCGACGTCGCCGCTCACGACGATTGTAAACACGGCGGCGCTGCCGCTCGCGGCGGTCACGCTCACGGGCTGGGTCGTGATCGTCACCCCGGACGACGTGGACGAGGTGACGGTGAGCAGCGCCGTATCGGAGATGGCGGCGCTGCCGCTGCCGTCGGTCACAACGCAGCGGAACAGGCAGCCGTTGTAAGCCGATTCGGCCGTCAGCGTGAGGGTATCGGTTTTATAGCCGCTGCCGCGTGTGACATTCGTCCAGGAGGAGCCCTTGTTCGCGCTGACCTTCCACTGGTAGGTCAGATCCTCGCCAAGGGCCTCGATGCTGAAGGTCACCTTGTCGCCTTCGTCGGCGGTCACATCCTCGGGATCCGACAGAATCTCCAGCGCGAGCACGGGGAGGGTGTCCGCCTCCTCTATCGACTCGTTGTTCACGCCGTCCCAGACGGCGTCCGCCTCGTCCTCGCCCGAAGCGACGGTCAGCAGGCCGCCGGCGGACGCGGCGGTGTTCCCAAGCTCGTCGGTAACGACGCAGCGGAACATATAGCCGTCATAGAAGGCATAGGCCGTGATCGTCAGAGAGGGCGTGTCATAGCCGGTGACGCGGATATTCCGCCAGCTTGTGCCGCCGTCCGTCGAAAACTGCCACTGGTAGGCGCTGACCGCGCCGGACGTCGAGATCGAGAACGTCGCGTCCGCGTTCTCCTCGACCGTAATATCCGCCGGGTCGGCGGTGATCGTCACCGCGTCCTCCGTCGAGAGTATCTGCAGAGACGCGGTCTTCGAAGCGGCCATGTTGCCGTCCCCGTCGGTGACGACGCAGCGGAACTCGCTGTCATCCAGCGACGTCTCCGCGTCGACCTCCAGCGTGGCGGCGCCGCTGTCATCCGGCGCCTCGCTCCACGCTTCGTCGCCGCTCGTGCGGTACTGCCACTGGTAGGCGCTGACGCTGCCGGTCACGGATACCGCGAAGGTCACCGTATCCCCCGCGCTCGCGCTGGCGTCCGAGGGCTGTTTGACGAATTTCACATCCGCCGCCGCCTGTCCGACAGAGAGGAACGCGGCGTCGGACGTCGAGGTGCCGCCGCTTGCGCTGGTCACAACGCAGCGGAAGCCAAAGCCGTCCAGCGGGGTCGTGACCGAGACCTCAAGAACCGGCGTATCGTAGCTGCTGACCGCGACGTCGCTCCAGCTTTCGCCGTTCGCGCTGTACTGCCACTGATAGCCGAGATCGCTGCCGTCCGCCTCGACCGAGAAGGCCACGGCCTCGCCCGCGAAGGCGCCGATGTCGGACGGCTGCCGGACGATGTCCGCCGCGGTAACGGCATGAAGCGCCGCCGTCGAGGAGGTCGACGAATTTCCGATGACGTCGCTGACGACGCAGCGGAACATATAGCCGTCCCGGTGACTATATATGGTAACAGACAGCGTCTCGGCGGTCTGCGTGCTGCCGCCGAGATAGGCCTTCTGCCAGGTCTTGCCGCCGTCTGTGCTGTATTGCCAGGAATAGGAGACTTTCAGCCCCCGTGCCTTGACGGTGAATGTCGCCGTGCTGCCGACATTGCCGGTGAAATCGGACGGCTGACCGGTGATGCGCAAGCTGTAGCTCGCCTCGGTGGTCAGCGCCGCGCTTGCCTCGGATATCGAGTCAGAGGCGTCCGGCGCGACGGCTTCCTCATCGGGCAGAGCCGCCTCATCGACGTCATCGACGTCGTCGATGTCGATGATATCGTAAATCTCGTCCGTCAACGACGGCGTTTCCGTGTTCGGCGCCGCCGTCTCGTCATCGGTCACATCGGTGACAAGGTCGTCGTTTTCCGCCAGAACCGCCGGCGCGAGTGCCATGAGCAGGGCAAGCGCCAGCAGCAGGGCCAATAGCTTATGTGCGGTTTTCAAGCTGCACACACCTCCAATATGATTAGTCGATTCAAACACAGTATGAAAGCAATACTTTTGTAGTATAACCCATTATTAACCCATTTGCAAGATTTGTTTTGCAAACCGGC
>CAJOFW010000168.1:2864-7032 GCA_905234005.1 uncultured Oscillospiraceae bacterium | reverse complement strand
CGGTTCTTGCACAGAGCCACGATCTTCTCCATCGTTTTGTCTTCGGCACGCATACGCATAGTGATGTATTCTCCTTTTATGTGATGAATAATGTATAACTGTTTGATATCAGAGCTTTGCCTCTTTGTATTCCATCGTCCCCTGCTCGTCCAGCGTGCGGCCGAAGGCGGGGATGAAGTGCTCCAGGAAGTAGTCGACCTCGGGCATGGCGTAATCCCGCAGCGTCCGCAGGGTCTTCGTTCGCCTCGGCGCGGAGGAACTCGTCGTTGCCGGCGCGGCGCTCCTCGATGCACTTGATGTAGGCCGCGAGCTTGTCCGCCGCCTTGACGAGGCGCTTCAGCTCGGGGTCGGACTCCATCAGCAGCGGCTCGTAGGCGGGCCGGAGCGCCTCGGGCAGCATATCGAGCAGCTTCTCCGACGCGGCGGCCTCGACCTTGCGGTAGGCGGTCATGATGTCGGGGTTGTTGTATTTGATCGGCGTGGGCAGATCGCCCGTCAGGATCTCCGCCGCGTCGTGGAAGAGAGCGGCGGCGGCCGCCGCGTTCGGGTCGCAGGGCCGGCGGAAGATGTCCCGCCGGATGACGCCCAGCGCGTGGGCGAGGACGGCGACCATGTGGCTGTGCTCCTGCACGTTCTCGGGCATGACCGAGCGCATGAGCGACCAGCGGCCGATGTTCTTCATGCGGGCGATGAGGGCGTAGAAGTTATCCATGCTGCACGATCCCCTTGTCCTTCCAGCCGCCGGTGAAATAGCGTATCAGCACCATGCCGAGGCAGAACACCCACCCGACGGGCATGGCGCACCAGATCGCCGAGAAATCCCAGTGGAACACGCGCACGAGCGTATACGACACGATCACGCGCACAGCCAGCGACAGCAGCGAGCCCGCCATCGCGACCAGCACGTCCCCCGCGCCCTGGAAGAGGCCGGAGAAGATGATGTACACCGCGAACATCCAGAAGAAGAACGCGAGGAACCGGACGTAGGATATGCTCAGCGCCATCGCCTCGCCCTCCACGCCGAACAGCGCGGAGATGGGGGCCGCGAAGACGTAGGAGACGATCTCGAGCACGAACGCGATGACGAGCACCACCGCGACGCCGCCCCGGCAGCCCCGGCGGACGCGGTCGATCCGGCCCGCGCCGACGTTCTGCGCGGTGAACGTGGACACGCCGACGCTCAGACCCACGGCGGGCACGAAGAGGTAGCCCTCCATCCGCACGCCGACGGTGAACGCGGCCATCGCCGCCTCGCCGAACGAGTTCACGAGCCGCTGGATGAAGACGTTGCCGAAGCTCACGATCGACTGCTGGATCGTGGACGGCACGCCGAGCCGCAGACACAGGCGGCACTTGTCGCCCCGGAACACGAACTCGCGCTTCCCGAAGCGGAAAATCGGGTACTTTTTGAACATATACGCGACCGACACCGCCGCGCTGCCGAGCTGCGACAGCACCGTCGCGGCGGCCGCGCCGCCCACGCCCCAGCCGAGCACGACGACGAACAGAAGGTCGAGCACGAGGTTTATGAGCGAGCTGACGAGCAGAAAATACAGCGTCGCCCGGCTGTCGCCCACCGCCCGCAGGATCGCGGCGACGGCGTTGTAGATGAATTGCAGCACAAACCCGAGGGAGTAGATCGTGAAATACGCGACGGCGTAATCGAGCACCTCGCCCGCCGCGATGTTCATAAGCCCGTGCAGCAGCGGTCTCGCGAGCAGGCAGCCGAACAGCGTGACGCACACGCCCATGCCGACGAGCAGGATCAGCGCCGTGGACACAGCCTCCCGCAGCTCGTCGTACTGCCGCGCCCCGAAGAGCTGCGCCGCCATGACGCCCGAGCCGTTGCCGAAGCCGATCGCGAGCGCGAGAAACAGAAACGAGAGCGTGCCGGCGGTGCCGGTCGCGGCCAGCGCGTTCTGGGAGACGAAATTGCCGACGACGATGCCGTCCACGGTGTTGTAGAGCTGCTGCAGGAGATTGCCCGCCATGATGGGCAGGGAAAACAGGAGGATGTGCTTCCACTCCGTCCCCTCGGTCATATCCCGTCGTCCGACGTTCGCCATGGCAGCACCCCCCTTTCAGCCGCACGCTTTATGCGTACGCAATAGTCATTAAGATAATATAACATACCCCGCCGTGAATTTCAATAGATAACGCGCACCGGTTTGTACCGGTGCGCGTGCGTTGTTTTTGTAAATTTGTATAATCGTATAGCTTTCCCGTCCGGGCCGTCGTCCGCCCGCTTCAGCGTTCGCCGCCGTAGAAGAACAGGGCGACGGCGCCGGGGCCGACGTGGGAGCCGGTGACCGGCTCGTACATGACGGTCATGATCTCCGCCTCGCAGCCGGCGGCGCGGAGCTTTTCGATCAGATACGCCGTGTCCTCCGGGCTGTCGGCGTGGGCGATGCCGACCGGGCCGGTCATGTCGGTGCAGCGAACCCTGTACCGCGCCGCCAGCGTGTCGAGGGCGCGGCGGCGGCCGACGTTCATGAAGCGCAGGACGATGTGCCCGACCTCGTCGGCGGTCAGGATGGGCTTGACGTGCAGAAGGTTCGTGACCTTGACGGCGGCGGAATAGAGCCGCCCGGTGCGGCGCAGATAGCGCAGGTCGTCGACCGTGAACACCTGCCACATATGGTCGGCGTTGTCCTGCGTCAGGCGCAGGACGTCGTCGAAATCCCGCCCCTCCTCAACGAGCTTCGCCGCGTACAGCGCCGGGAAGCCCTCGCCGAGGGACGCCGCCCGTGTGTCGATGACGGCGATGCGCCGGTCGGGATACTGCTCCTGCAGCTCCCGCGCCGCGCTCTGCGCCAGGGCGTTCGTGCCGGATATGCCGCCGGACATGCCGACGTAGATCACGTCGTCGCCGCTCTCGAGCGCCGCGCCGAAGCCGTCGAGAAACACGCCGAGCGAGGGCATGGCCGTGCTGACCTCGGCGCCGGCGCGCATGTTGTCGTAAAACGTTTTGCCGTCGAAGGGTTCTGAAAAATCCATCGGCGTCCCCTCCACGCAGCAGATAAGCTCGATGACGCCGAGGTTATGCTCCCGGATGAGGTCGTCGGGGATGTTGGAGCCGTTGTCGGTGAATATGCGGATCATGACGCGGTAGTACCTCCTTGGAATTTGCCGTCCCCCTTGGAATTTGCCGTCCCCAAGCATACCGCAGAAGGCCGAAAACAGCAACCTACTCTTTTCCCGCGGCTCTACGAGAGCGCTAAAATCGCTCTACAAAGACGAAAGACGGGATTCTACGAATCGTAGAATCCCGCTGTTTCCAAGGGTTTGCGGCCTCTCTCATTCCCGGAGAGAGCGTAGAAGCGCAATTTCGGCCGCGTAGCCCTCGTCGTCGTTCGGGGTCTCGAGAATGAACGGCAGGGACTTGAGCGCCGGGTGCCGGATGACGCGCTCCACGGCCTCGAGAGGCATCACGCCCCCGATGATTTTCGCGTGCCGGTCCTTGCGGGAGCCAAGCCCGTTCAGGCTGTTGTTGAGGTGGACGGCCCGCAGGCGGTCGAGCCCGACGACGCGGTCGAATTCGGTCAGCACGCCGTCGAGGTCGTTCACGACGTCGTAGCCGCCGTCCCAGACGTGGCAGGTGTCGAAGCAGACGCCGAGCCTGTCCCGGAGCGTCACCCGGTCGATGATCTCCCGCAGCTCCTCGAAGCGGCCGCCCAGCTCGCTGCCCTTGCCCGCCATCGTCTCGAGCAGGACCGTCGTCGTCATCTCGGGAAAGAGCACGGCGTTGAGCACCTCGGCGGTCTTCTCGATCCCGATCTCCACGCCCTGCCCGACGTGGCTGCCGGGGTGGAAATTGTACAGCTGCCCCGGCGTGTACTCCATGCGGCGCAGATCGTCCGCCATCGCCGTGAACGCGAACTGACGGACGTTCTCCTTCTCGGCGCAGGGGTTGAGCGTATACGGCGCGTGGGCGACGAGGCGGTCGATGTCCTTCTCACGGCAAAACGCCGCGAACGCCTCCGCGTCGGCGGGGTCAATCTCCTTCGCCGCCCCGCCGCGTGGATTGCGCGTGAAAAAGGCGAACGTATTGCCGCCCAGCGCCTCGATGTGCCGGCCCATCGCCATGTACCCGCCGCTTGTGGATATGTGACACCCGATGCGAAACATAGTATCCCTCCCGTCTGTCATGCGCGGGCAATCCGCAAAT
>CAJOFW010000168.1:0-2837 GCA_905234005.1 uncultured Oscillospiraceae bacterium | reverse complement strand
GTTACAATTGTATAGTAAGATACCGATGCCGTCATTTGTCGGCAATCACCGACAGACGTCGGCAGACATCTGATTTACAGACAGTATAGCATGCTTCCGCACCGGAATCAATGCTGCAAGGGGGAACGAAAAATGGGTTATCGCACAAAGGCGTGGAATCTCGTCAGCCGGCTGCTCTTCCTCGTCGTGTTCGCGGCGTCGATCGCCGTGTTCTGGTTCACGCGGTCGGGCGACGGCTTCAGCGACCTGGTCATCAATCTGATATTCGCGGTGATCGCCGCGGGATTTCTCATCGCGTATTTCGAGGGCTGCGCAAGGCCGCTGGCCCGTGTCGCGTCGGCGCTCTCCCGGACGGCGGCGAACATCCTCCGCACGCCGGAGGCCCCGGAGTCCGCATGGGAGCGGTACAGCCGCAACCCGGAGCTGTTCGGCAACCGCCGCCTCGACGAGCGGTGGCGGTCGTACCTGCAGGAGACGGCCCGGATGCAGCGCCAGAACGCGCTGACGGCGGACTGCCGGATCGAGGACTACATCAACGAGGATTTCCTCTACTCCACCGTGAACAAGCCGTTCTGCGACCAGCTCGGCGGCATTATGAGCGGTCTCGGCATCCTGTTCACATTCATCGGCCTCGTATACGGTCTGCGCAGCTTTGACGCGTCCGCCGTGGACGCGATGCAGGCGAGCACGCAGGCGCTGATGTCGGGCATCAAGATCGCGTTTCTGACGTCGATCTTCGGTCTCATCTACTCGCTGCTGTTCGGCCTGAGCTACAAGAAGCTCCTCCGGGACAGCACCGAGGCGCTGTACGAGTTCCAGGACGCCTACACCGAGATGGTCCGCCCCACGAACGAGCACGCCGCCGAGAACGCGATGCTCCGGATGCAGGCGGAGCAGAACGCCGCCATGCGTGATATGGGCACGCTGATCGGCCGTCAGGTCGGCGAGGCGGTGTCCGAGGCGATGCAGCCCGCCATCGAGGAGATGCGATCCACGCTGCGGCAGTACGTCGCGGTCGCGATGGAGGACCAGCGGGCCGGTATGGAGAAGGTCGTGCGCTATTTCCTCGAGAGCATGAACAGCTCCCTCGGCGGGATCTTCGTCCAGCTCAAGAACCGGACGGAGGAGCTGGCGCGCTGGGAGAAGGACATGACCGACAACATCACGGTCATGCTCACGAGCGTCGCCCGCGCCGGCGAGGGCCTGCAGGACGCCGAGGAGACGACGCGCCGCATCGCGGACACGATGGTCTCCTACACCGACGCGATCGAAAAGCTCACCCGGTCGCAGCGGAACGTCACGGAGAAGATGACGCTTCTGATCGGCGAATACGAGCGCGTGCGCCAGCGCGAGGAGAAGTACCTCGAGAACATATCCGTCGCGTCCGACGCGGCGGCGGCCAGCACACGCGAGAGTGTGGAGACGGCGAAGAGCGTCGCGTCGATCACCGCCGGCGTCCAGAAGGCGACGACCGACAGCGCCCAGGAGATCGCCGCCGCGAGCCGTGCCATGAAGGAATCCGCCCTCGCCATCCGCGCCATGAGCGACGCGATGACGGCGGACATGAATTCGGCCGCCGCCCGGCTCGCGGGCGCTGCGCGTGACATCGACACGGGCATGACCCGCGCCGTCAGCGACAGTCTCTCCCTCGTGGAGGACGGCCTTGCCCGGCTGACCGAGGGCGCGAACACGATGAACGCCGCGTCCGCCTCGCTCACGCAGGGGCTTCGCAGTCTGCCGCGCACCGTGTCCGGCCTCGACAGCGACGTGAAGGCCGCCGCGAAGCAGATCGACGCGGAGCTG
Organism: uncultured Oscillospiraceae bacterium; assembly: GCA_905234005.1. GTDB lineage: Bacteria > Bacillota > Clostridia > Oscillospirales > Oscillospiraceae > CAJOIG01. The sequence continues at coordinate 1,034 of CAJOFW010000168.1, read as the reverse complement.
CGCCAGCTCCTGAAGGCCATCAGCGACACCCAGAAAAGCCTCAACCGCTTCAGCGCGGAGCTTGACAACCGCCGCGCAAACCTATAAAACAGGGAGGGAGCGCAGACCATGGCGAAAATACGGAGAAAACCGACGGAATTTCAGGAGACGAGCTATTGGCAGTCCTACTCCGATATGATGGCCGGGGTGCTGCTCATGTTCATCCTGATCGTGTGCGGCACGCTGATCGTGCTCATGCAGGTCAAAAACTCCTACGACGCGAGCGAGATCGAGCTGCAGCAGCGTGAGCAGCAGCTCGAGCAGGCGATCCGTGAGAACCTCGGCTACCTCGACCTGACCGAGGAGCAGAGCCAGCTTCTCGACGAGCAGGCGTCCATCCTCGACGAGCAGGAGGCGCAGCTTGACGAGCAGGCGTCGGAGCTTGAGGCGCAGCGCCTCGCGCTGGAGGCGGCCCTCGCGGAGCTTGCGGAGAAGCAGGCGGCCCTCGCCGACTCGCAGACGCTCCTGAGCCTGCAGCAGCGGGAGCTTGAGGAGCAGGCCGCGCAGATATCGCTCCAGTCCGACGCGCTGGCCTCCCAGCAGCTCCAGCTCGAGCAGATCATCGGCGTCAAGCGCGACCTCATCGAGGCGCTCCGGGACGCCTTCGCGAACTCAAACCTCAGCATCGCGGTCGACGAGAAGACCGGCGCGATCACGCTCGAATCGAGCATCATTTTCGGCTACGACGACGCGGCCCTGTCCGAGACGGGCCGGGACACGCTCGCGGAATTTCTGCCCGAATACTTCTCGATCGTCCTGTCCGACGACTACATCGACTACATCTCCGAGATCATCATCGAGGGCCACACCGACACCGTCGGCACCTACGAATACAACCTCGAGCTGTCACAGGCCCGTGCCGGCGCCGTCGCGGCCTACTTCCTCGACGATAACCAGACGCTGTTTGACAGCCGCAGGCTCGAGCAGGTGCGCTCGCTCGTATCGGTGACGGGCCGCTCGTGGTCCGACCCGATCTACAACGCCGACGGCACGGT
>CAJOFW010000167.1 GCA_905234005.1 uncultured Oscillospiraceae bacterium | reverse complement strand
CGGAGCCGCCCTGCCGCTGACGCTGGCCGGTGGCGGCGCTGAACCGTGTCCGGGACTGGCGGATGATGCCGAGCGCCTGACTCATGGACTCCTCGGTGGAGCGGAGGGATTCGTCGACATAGGCGTTCATCGCCCTGCGAACCTCACGGGCGCGGTTTTCGGCGTTTGCGATCGTCTCCGCCGCCTGGGCGCGGGCGGAGCGTGTGATCTCCTGCTCGTCCACGAGCTTGCGGGCGTGCTCCTCCGCCGCCCGGCGGATGTTATCGCCCTCGCGTTTGGCGTTGCCGATGAATTCGTCGCGTCGGGATACGAGGCGGCGGGCCTCCGCGATCTCGGCGGGGAGCTGGTTTTTGATCTCCTCGATGAGATCGAGCGCCTTATCGCGGTCCAGAAGGCATTTTTCGTTTCCGAGGGGGACGCCCCAGGCCTCCGAGATCATGGTATAGAGCATCTCAACAAGCTCAAGGACTCCTTCGTTGTCGTTCATTTCTGCGCAAGCCTCCTGTTGTTTTCGTTCGTTCTCCGGATGATGTCGTCGATGATCTCCCTCGGGGCGAATTCGGACAGATCCGCGCCGTACGCCGCCATCTCCTTGACGACGGTGGAGCTGAGGAACGTGTATTTCTCACTCGCCGTGAGAAACAGCGTATCGAGATCCGGATTCATTTTTTTGTTGATCAGCGCGATCTGGAACTCGTAGTCGAAGTCCGAGACGGCCCGCAGACCCTTCACGATGACCGCGCCCTCGTACTGCTTGGCATACTCGGCAAGGAGCATATCGGTCGTCACGACCTCGACGTTCCCGAGCCGGCCTGTGACACGGGTCACAAGCTCCACGCGTTCGGGAATGGAGAACATATAGTTCTTCGCACTGTTTTTCATCACGCAGACGACGACGCGGTCGAATATCTGCGCGGCGCGGCGGATGATGTTGAAGTGGCCCAGCGTGATGGGATCAAAGCTCCCCGGAATCAGTGCTGTCGTCATATTGTTTCCTCGTATAAAGCGTCAGCGATATCTTACCGTAGCTGTAGGTTTTGCCCCGCGCATACGGGCCGGAAGCCTCCGGCAGCGGTTCGCCGCGCATACTTTCGACGATTATTATACCACCTTCATTTAATATGTCAAATAGAAAAACAGCGGAGAGTATATCGCCGTACAGTTTTGCGTGATACGGAGGGTCAATAAACACGAGATCAAACCGCCCGCACCGGGCGAGGTATTCGAGCGCGTCGGCCTGAACGACCTGCGCCGTCATATGACAAAGCTCAAGGTTTTTACGCACGAGCGCAAGCGAGGCGCGGCTGTTGTCCACGAACACGCACTCCCGTGCGCCCCGGCTGAGCGCCTCGATGCCGAGCTGGCCCGTCCCGGCGAAGAGATCGAGCACGCGGCGGCCCGGCACGTCGAACTGGACGATGCTGAAGATCGCCTCCTTGACCATATCCGTCGTCGGGCGGACGGACGCGTCCTTCGGCTCCTGGAGCTTCCGCCCCCGCGCCGTGCCTGTGATAACTCTCACGTCTCATCCTCCTCGAATTCTTCGTTTTCCGCGTTTTCTTCGTTTTCCGCGCTTTCCGCGTTTTCCCCGTCTTCCCGGTGCTCCCCGTGAAAATGCGCGTAGACGGCCCGGGCGGCGCCGCGCTGTATGACGGCGGCGAGCTGTTCCTCCGACGCCTCACGGATGGCCCGGACGCTCTTGAAGGCGTCCAGCAGCGCCTTGCGCCGCTTCTGACCGACGCCGGGGATGTCCTCGAGCTGTGAGGCGATTGTCTTCTCCCGGAGCTTGCGGTGGTACTCGATGGCGAAGCGGTGCGTCTCCTCCTGGATATTGCCGACGAGGGCGAACACGGCGGGGTTTGCCTGAATGCCGATCTCCCGGCCGTCGCGTGTCGTGAGCGCACGGGTGCGGTGGCGGTCGTCCTTCACCATGCCGAATACGGGCAGGCTGAAAAAGCCCCGGGCCGCCAGCGCCTCCTCGGCCGCGGCGACCTGCCCCTGTCCGCCGTCGATGAGGAACACGTCGGGCAGCGGCATGAATCGCTCGTCCTTCTCGATAAACCGCCCTATGCGCCGGTCGATGGCCTCACGCATACTCGCGTAATCGTCCGGCCCGTCGACGACGGTCTTCATGCGGAATTTGCGGTATTTGCTCCGCGCCGGCTTTCCGTCCTCGAACACGGTCATGGACGCGACGATGCCGAAGCCTCCGGTGTTCGAGATGTCATACGCCTCGATGCGGCGCAGCGGCGTCTCGAGCGCGAGCATTTTTTGCAGCCATTCGAGCGTCTTCAGGCGGCGTTCGCTCTCCGTGCCGGCGCGGACGCTCTCCTCCCGGGCGTTGCGGGCGGCGGCCTCCGCGAGCTGCAGCCGTTCTCCCCGCCGGGGCACGGAAAGCTCCACGCGTTTTCCGGCAAGCTCCGTGAGAAACTCCCCGAGCGGGGCCATATCCTCCGGCTCCAGCGGCAGAAGCACCCGCTTCGGCCACGCCCCGCGCCGGACGTAATACTGCCGCACGAGCGCGCCCACGGCGGCGGGGTCCTCCTCCAGCGGCTCGGGCATAAGCTCCAGATCCTTCCCGGTCAGGGCGCCGTCGGTGTAGTGCAGCACGACAAACGCCGTCTTCGGCCCGCGAAAGAAGCCCACGGCGTCCGTATCGGCCCGTGCGGCCCGGATGACGGACTGGCGGTTTGCCAGCTCCTGCACGGCGCGGATTCTGTCGCGCAGCTCCGCCGCCCGTTCAAAGCGGAGCGCCTCCGCCGCCGCGAGCATTTCCCGCTCAAGGTCGGCGATCAGCTCCTTCTCGCCGCCGGACATAAGCTGCACGGCCTCGGCGATGCGGGCGCGGTACGCCGCCTCGTCCGGTTCGCCCCGGCACCAGCCCTCGCACGCGCCCATGTGGTAGTTGAGGCACGGCCTGTCCCTGCCGATATCACGCGGAAAGCGCCGCGAACAGCCGGGCAGCCGCAGCGCCTTCGCGACCGTCTCGACGATGCCGCGTGTCACGGAGCGGCCGCCATACGGCCCGAAATAGCGCGCGCCGTCCTCCGCGACGCGGTTTACGATCGTGAACACGGGGTACGGTTCGCGCTCGTCCAGCCGCAGGAACGGATAGGTCTTGTCGTCCCGCAGGAGGATATTGTAGTGCGGCTGATGGCGCTTGATGAGGCTGTTTTCCAATACAAGCGCCTCGAATTCCGTCGCCGCGACGATGACCTGAAAGTCCTCGACGTGGCTGACCATCGCCGCGACCTTGGGCAGATGGTCGCCCCGGAAATAGCTCACGACGCGGTTTTTGAGCGCCTTGGCCTTGCCGACGTAGATGACCTCGCCCGCCGCGTCCAGCATGATGTACACGCCGGGCAGAAGCGGCAGCTTATTCGCTTTTTCCCGCAGTGCGGCAATTTTGTCCATAATAAAACAGCGGATGTTGACCGGCGAATACCGGCCGGCGGACACCCAAAAACGGGTAAAAACCAGATTAAGGGTGTGCAATCAACTCACACACCCCATATCTGTTTTGAAAGTCGGAAGAAGTCGAAAGCGGTTTATTCGGCGAACTCCTTGTCGATGAGATCGGCCAGCGTATCCACGGCCTGCTCCTCATCCGTACCGTCGGCGATGATGCTGATGGTCGTCCCCTTCACGATGCCGAGGGAGAGAACGCCGAGCAGACTCTTCGCGTTGACGCGGCGGTCGTCCTTCTCGACCCAGATGACGCTCTTGAACTCGTTGGCCTTCTGAATGAAGAAGGTGGCGGGCCTGGCATGGAGACCAACCTGGTTGTTGATGGTAACTTCACGCGTAATCATGTGTTCACCATTCCTTTACACACATTTGTCTGGTTTAACTATTCGCATACTCTGCTAGCGATATCATTCTATCAAATTTCTTCCGCTTTCGCAAACCCTTTTTTAACGATTTGTAGAAATGCA
>CAJOFW010000166.1:4052-5452 GCA_905234005.1 uncultured Oscillospiraceae bacterium | reverse complement strand
CGCGGGCAAGGGGCTTCTGCTGCGGGCGCTGGGCTATGTCATCTCTCTGGTGCAGCTCGTCTTTCTGTTCGTGTTCATCCCGGACAGGCTGCTGCCCGTTATCAAGGACGGCGGCACGCGGACGATGGTGCCGTACCTGCTGCATACGTATGTCATCATGTTCGTCCACACGGTCTACTATCTGTTCCCGGCGCTGACGGCGTGGTACATCGCGATTCCGATCGCGATGGCGGTCGGCGTGGGCCTGATGACCCTGCTCGGTCTGCCCGTGCTGAACGAGCTGTACGGCGAGCTGATAAAGCGCATCCGCCGGGCGCTGGATAATACGGTTTCCTGAAGGCAAAGAACTGTGTATTCGCTCGAAAAGGCAGCGTTCCCGGGGCTTTGCGCCCGGTAATGACGAGAAGCTTTTAATCGGGGGACAGTATGAAGACGTCGGATGCTCTGTCTCTGTGCCGGTTCTCCGGCCTCTATGTCGGTTCGCCGACTTCCGCCGGAGATTCGTCGGCCTTCGCCGAAGCTTTGGCTTCCCCGCACAGACCGAGCCGCCGGAACGCCGCCGATACCGACGCCGCCGATATGGAGTTGACGGTGCCGTCCGCGACGAGCGTTTTTGCCACGAGCGTCGCCGTCCAGCGCCTCTGTCCGGCGGGCGGGTCCGACGCGACCATCGCCGCGATGTGCTCGTCGATCTCCGGCGTGAGCTTGCGGAAGCGGTTATCCTGCTCCTTGCGGTTCAGGGCGCACTCCAGCCCCTCGTCGACGTAGCGGCGGGCCACGCGGCAGATCATCGACGTGTTGGAGTCAAACGCCTCCGCGATTTCCGCGATCGTCCACACGGTATCGTTAAAGTTTTCGTCCAGCTTCAGGAGGATCTGCGCGTAACGCGCACGCCGTGAGCCGACGTGAGCTGATCGTGCTCCTCCTGCGTCAAAAGGACGCGATATTTGCGCGGACGCATGTGCAATCCCTCCCCGTTTGGCGTTGTAGTTACCATAACCGACCCTTTCTCATACTACAGTATACAACGCCGACCGTGACAAATCCGCAACAAATTCGGCCCGTTTCACCCCGTTTTCGTAAATTTTCGCAAAAAAAGTCGGCGCAGCCGCTCTCGCGGCCGCGCCGACACACCTGTCAGGCGATGCACAGTCGATGGTTATTGTATGGGATCAGTCGGCGGCGCGCTCCTTCTTCAGGCCGATGTACAGCTCCGCGGCGATCGTGCCGATGAAGCTCACTGCGAGCAGGATTCCAAGACCGGTGAGAGTGATCATGATAGCGCCTCCTATGAGATATTCCCGCCGAAACGGGTTCGGATCGTTGTCGTCTGAAGCTTCCCAAAAGCTCCTTACAGCCGCAGTATAGGCCGGAAAACGGCGTTTGTCAAGGGATATTTT
>CAJOFW010000166.1:0-3951 GCA_905234005.1 uncultured Oscillospiraceae bacterium | reverse complement strand
CGCCGTCCGCGCCGCCGTCATGCCCGCCTCCCGCGCCGCCGTCATGCCCGCCTCCCGTGCCGCCGCCCGGGACGGCGGCGCCCGCCAAACGGGTCTGAAAACCACATTTTCGGGTAAAAACGGACAAACAATTCACAGACGCCTTGACAACCTTGCGGAAATGTATTAGTATACTGTAAAAGGGCGGATATGCGAGTTCCCTGTCCGCGTACCGGCTCAAATCGCATATGGGAGTGGAATCACACTATGTATAAAACGAATTTTGATTTTGTCGTGGACAAGGCCAAAGCCGTCACCAAGCCCATCCGCGTGGCCATCGCCGGCGCGGACGCGGAGAACATCCTCCTCGGCGCCTTCCGTGCCGCGGACGACGGCTTCGTCGAGCTGATTCTGGTCGGCGATGAGCAGAAGATCACCACCATGCTCAAGGATCTCAGCCTCACGTCGAAGAAATACTCCATCGTCTCCGTCCCCGAGGGGGGGAACGTCGTCCAGGCCGCGATCGACCTCGTGAAGGCCGGCAAGGCGGACGCTCTCATGCGCGGCAACACACAGACGCGTGACTTCCTCCTGCCGATCGTCGACAAGAAAAACGACCTCATCTACAAGGACAGGCTCCTCACCCAGGTCACGATGGTCAAGATGCCGGACTACGGCCGCGTGCTCGCGTTCTCGGACGTCACCCTGATCCCCGAGCCGGACATGAACCAGCGCAAGAAGATCATCAAAAACATGGTCGGTATGTTCGAGGCCCTCGGCTACGAGCACCCGAACATCGCCCTGCTCGCGATGGTCGAGAAGCCGATGTTCCACATGGTCGACACCGTCGAGGCGCAGACCCTCGTGCACGAGCACAGCGAGAAGCCCATCGCGAACTGCGAGCTGGTCGGCCCGATCGCCTACGACCTCATCATCAGCAAGGAGGCCGCCCGCCTGAAGGGCTATGACTGCCCGCTCTGCGGCGAGTTCGACGGCGTCGTCGCCCCGAACCTGCTGACCGCGAACATCCTCGTCAAGACCCTGCAGATGCACGGCCACGCCTCGAGCTGCGGCGTCATCATCGGCGCGAAGATCCCCATCGCGATCACGTCGCGTTCCGACTCCGCCGAGCAGGCCTACCTCTCCCTGGCCGTCTGCGCCGCCCTGCCCGAGCTGGAGGAGTAATTTACGCCGCGATATCATCCAATTGCGTCAAAAAACCGGCCGCACCGTCTGTGGTGCGGCCGGTTTTTGCGGTCTATGGCTTCCTCATGATTGCAGGAAAAAGCATCAACTCAATGCGCACTTTTTGCCGACGAGGTAGCCGAAGGTCAGGCAGGTGCCGTGGGACGCGCCGGCGATGGTGACGGGGTAGTCCTGCAGGATGCGGCCGCCCATGTTGTTGCCGACGGCGTACAGGCCGTCGATCGGGTTCATGTCGTCGTCGACGACGCGCAGGCTCTCCGGCTCCACGGACAGACCGCCGAGGCACACGAGCATGCTGCCGGCGGAGATTTTCGTCGCGTAGAACGGCCCTGTCTCGATCGGAAACAGGCGCTTCGCGGTCTTGTGGAAGTCGTCGTCGCTGCCCTTGCGCGCAAGCTCGTTGTAGCGCTGGACGGCGGCGATCATGTTCTTCTGCGCCGTCTCGTCGGCGTAGAGCTTCGCGGCCAGCTCCTCGATCGTATCGGCCGTCGTGCAGCTCCGTTCGACGGCGGCGCGGCTCGTTATCGCCGAGCGGCCGATCGTCATGACCGCGCCGGACAGGTTCGGCACGTCCCCGGCGGGGAGGATGTGGTTGACGGAGCCGTGGGAGCAGCCCATCAGCTCGACCTGATCGGGGTAGTTGTCGTCGAAGATCGACCAGCCCCACGCGTCCTTCTGGCGGTAGAGCTGGCTCGAGAGCTGCTGACCGGCCACGTCCTCGTTGCAGAAGCGTTCGCCGCTCGTGTTGAGCAGCAGGAACGGATCGACGCCGAGAGCGCCGCCGAGGGTGTGGGTCATCGGGGCGTGCGGCCCGTCCTCAAGCTTCGCGCCGGCCCAGACGCCCATGCACTGGCCCTCGCCGACGTTCGTGGCCGCGCCCTTCGCGTCGGTGGAGGTGAACATCGTCGGATACGTGCGCCCGCCGCAGAAGTATTTGACCATCGCGCTGTTGGAGCCGTAGTCGCCGGCGGCCATGATGACGCCCCTGTTCGCGTTGACCCGGATATAATTGCCGTCGAGATCCTGCGCGATCACGCCCTGTACGCGGCCCCGGTTGTCGGGCCGGATGAGCTGCTTTGCCCAGGTGGCGAACCGGAAATCGACGCCGTTGTCGAGACAGCGCTGGTACGACAGCGCGAGGATGTTCCCCTGATCGGGGATGAACGTCAGCGTCGCGGCGGGATACGTCGGGCTGAACTCCTCGGCGGAGTTGTACGCCTCGGGCTGCGGCCAGTGGAGCGTGCAGATCGTGATCTTCGACTTGTCGTAGTCCTTCGCGTACATGTCGATCACGTCCACGTTGTCGCCCGCCGGCTCGAGCAGCCAGTCGAACGCCTCGCCCGAGTAGTCGCGCCAGTAGTTCCAGATTCGCTGATCGGGGCGGTAGCCCATCTCCTTCATGAGGTCGCCGACGGCGGCGCTGCCGTCGAACTCCATGCCCCGCTCCTTCTGCAGCGTGCTGCCGCAGATGCCGTACTGACCGGAGCGGTAGTTGTAGCTGTTCGACTTCTCGATCACGACGACCGAAGCGCCGGCCTCGGACGCGCTGCGGGCCGCCATCAGCCCCGCGAGGCCGCAGCCGACGACCACGACATCCGCCGTGACCGTCTCCGCGATATCCGCGTCGGCGATCGGCTCGGGCGGCGTCAGAAAATCGGGCATCTCCGCTTCGGGCGACGACTCGCCGGAGCCGGAGGCCGAGCCTGCGGCGGATTCATTGCGCGCCGCCGCGGTCGCGGACGATACCGCGTCCGGGTCCTCCGACGCGAGCGCCCCCACGCCGAGCACGCCCGCAGCAGCCGCCGTCGCGCCGACCCCGGCCGCGCCCTTCAGAAACGAACGTCTGGAGATTTCTTTCATGTGATGCTCCTCCTTGCGATATATTTTTCAATCCCGTTACGTCGATTATAACACCGCCGCTGCGTTACGCGCAAGAGCGATTGCCATTTTCCGCGCCGGGTGGTATACTCTCGCCATGGAATACGAATTTGCGCCCCTTGAGGGCATCACCGACGCGGTCTATCGCCGGACGCACGTTCGGCACTACCCCGGCGTCGCACGGTACTACACGCCGTTTATAAGCCCCACGCACCACCACGTCTTCACGCCCCGTGACCTGCGCGAGCTGGCGGCGGAGAACAACCCCGGCCTCACGCTCGTGCCGCAGCTTCTCACGAAAAACGCCGACGACTTCCTCTGGGCCGCGAACGCGCTCGCGGACATGGGCTTTCGCGAGGTGAATCTGAACCTCGGCTGTCCGTCCGGCACTGTGACCGCGAAGGGCAAGGGCGCGGGGTTTCTCGCAAGGCCCGACGAGCTGGACGCGTTTCTCGGGAAAATATACGCCGCCGCGCCGCTCCGGGTGTCCGTCAAGACACGCCTCGGCGTCGAGAGGCCGGAGGAGTTTATACGGCTTCTCGCCGTCTTCAACCGTTACCCCGTCGCCCGGCTCATTATCCACCCGCGCACCCGCGCCGAGCAGTACGACGGCCCCGTCCACCGCGAGCTGTTCGCGTACGCCCGGGAGAACACGTCCATCCCGCTCTGCTTCAACGGCGAGCTGAAAACGCCGGACGATATCGCCGCCGTCGCCGGGGAGTTTCCCGGCCTTCCCGCCGTCATGCTCGGACGCGGCCTCGTCGCCGACCCGGCGCTGGTTCGCAGGGCGAACGGCATCCCCGGCGATAAGGAAACGCTGCGCCGCTTTCACGACGACCTGTGCGCGGCGTACCCGGTCGTGTTCGGCGGCGAGAACCAGGCCATGCA